>NZ_JBSFLV010000156.1:0-20955 GCF_053599215.1 Streptomyces sp. NPDC001002
CGATCTGCTCGCCGTTGCCCGAGCCGCCGATCACGATGCCGAGGGCCTCGGGGTCGGCCGCCGTGCGCTCCGCGGCGCGCCATGATGCTCACCCTGGCCGCCGCCTCCGCCTTGTCCTCGCCCGCCGCGAGCAGCCACACCTCACGGGCCGAGCGAATGGCAGGCAGGGTCAGCGAGACCCGGGTCGGCGGAGGCTTCGGCGCGCCGTGCACCCCGACCACCGTGCGCTGCGTCTCCCGCACCGCCGGCAACTCCGGGAACAGGGACGCCACATGGGTGTCCGGACCGACGCCCAGCATCAGCACGTCGAACGTCGGCACCGAGCCGTGGTTCTCGGGACCGGCGGCCCGCGCCAGCTCCTCGGCGTAGGCCTCGGCCGCCGCCTCGACATCGTCGCCGTAGGGACCGTCGGACGCGGGCATGGCGTGCACGCGCTTCGGATCCAGCGGTACGGAGTCCAGCAGGGCCTCGCGGGCCTGCGTGTCGTTCCGCTCCGGATCGCCCTCCGGCAGGAACCGCTCGTCGCCCCACCACAGGTCGAGCCGGCCCCAGTCGACCGCGTCCCGGGCGGGCTGGCCGGCCAGGGCCGCGAGCAGCCCGTTGCCGTTGCGGCCGCCGGTCAGCACCACGGACGCGTAGCCCCGGGAGGCCTGCGCGTCCACGACCTTCGTGATGAGACGGGCCGCGGCGGCCTGCGCCATCAGTTCCTTGTCGCGGTGCACGACCAGCTGCGGAGTGTTCACTTCGCCGCCGCCTTCTTCTTCACCGGTGCCTCCGCCGCCGCTTCCGGCCCGGCAGCTTCCGCAACGCCCTCGTCAGGGGTTTCGTCTCCGGCCCGTGCTCCTTTGGCCGGCGACTCCACCTCCTCGGAAGACGCAGAAGGCACCGAAGACGCAGAAGGCACCGCAGCCGCCGGAGCCGTCGCGGAGACGGCCGCGGGCGCGTTGAGGCGCTCCACGCCGAACCGCAGCGCCGAGGCGTACGTGTCGTCCGGGTCCAGCCGCCGCAGCTCCTCCGCGATCAGCTCGGCCGTGTCCCGGCGCTTGAGCGCCACCGCACGGTCGGGCTGGCCCTGGATGGAGAGCGTCGCCAGCGAGCCGTCCGCCCGGTCCAGCACGATCGGCCCGCTGTCGGTGTGCATGCGCACCGCCGTCAGACCGGGGCCCGACGACAGCGACCGCTTCACCGGCACGTCGAGGCGGTCCGCGAGCCACATCGCCAGCAGCTCGCAGCTCGGGTTGAACTCCTCGCCCTCCACCTCGACCGTCTCGACCTCGCAGACGACCTGGTCGAGCGCGGCGGCCAGCATCGAGCGCCAGGGCGTGATGCGGGTCCAGGAGAGGTCGGTGTCGCCCGGGGTGTAGGTGTCGGCGCGGGCCGTGAGGTCCCGTACCGGCTGCTCCGAGGCGTAGGTGTCCGTCACCCGGCGCTGGGCGAGGGCGCCCAGGGGGTCGCTCGCCGGGTCGATGGGCGCGTTCACCGGCCACCAGACCACCACCGGGGCGTCCGGCAGCAGCAGCGGCAGGACGACCGACTGGGCGTGGTCCACGATCTCGCCGTACAGCCGCAGGATCACCGTCTCGCCGGTGCCCGCGTCCGCGCCCACCCTGACCTCGGCGTCCAGGCGGGACGCGGTGCGGTCGCGGGGGGAGCGGGAGACGCGCTTGACGACCACCAGGGTGCGCGAGGGGTGCTCGTGCGAGGCGTCGTTCGCCGCCTTGAGGGCGTCGTACGCGTTCTCCTCGTCCGTGACGATGACCAGCGTGAGCACCATGCCGACGGCCGGCGTGCCGATCGCCCGGCGGCCCTGCACCAGCGCCTTGTTGATCTTGCTGGCCGTGGTGTCCGTGAGGTCTATCTTCATGGCCGGCGCCAGCTCCGTCCGTCTCGCTCCAGCATTTCGTCCGCCTCGACGGGGCCCCAGGTCCCGGACGGGTACTGGGCGGGCTTGCCGTTGGTGTCCCAGTACTCCTCGATCGGGTCGAGGATCTTCCAGGACAGCTCGACCTCCTCCGTGCGCGGGAAGAGGTTCGAGTCGCCCAGCAGGACGTCGAGGATGAGCCGCTCGTACGCCTCCGGGCTGGACTCCGTGAAGGACTCGCCGTAGGCGAAGTCCATGGAGACGTCCCGGATCTCCATCGAGGTGCCCGGCACCTTGGAGCCGAAGCGGACCGTGACGCCCTCGTCCGGCTGGACGCGGATCACGATCGCGTTCTTGCCCAGCTCCTCCGTCGCCGTGTGGTCGAAGGGGGAGTGCGGGGCCCGCTGGAAGACGACCGCGATCTCGGTGACGCGTCGGCCGAGCCGCTTGCCGGTGCGCAGGTAGAAGGGGACGCCCGCCCAGCGGCGGTTGTCCACCTCGACCTTGATGGCCGCGTAGGTGTCGGTCTTCGACTTGGGGTCGATGCCGTCTTCCTGGAGGTAGCCGACCGCCTTCTCGCCGCCCTGCCAGCCCGCCGCGTACTGTCCGCGCACGGTGTCCCGGCCCAGGTCCTTGGGCAGCTTCACCGCGCCGAGCACCTTGGTCTTCTCGGCGGCCAGCGCGTCCGCGTCGAAGGAGGCCGGCTCCTCCATGGCCGTGAGGGCCATGAGCTGGAGCAGGTGGTTCTGGATGACGTCACGGGCGGCGCCGATGCCGTCGTAGTAGCCGGCCCGGCCGCCGATGCCGATGTCCTCGGCCATGGTGATCTGCACGTGGTCCACGAAGGACCGGTTCCAGATCGGCTCGAACATCGTGTTGGCGAAGCGGAGCGCCAGGATGTTCTGGACGGTCTCCTTGCCGAGGTAGTGGTCGATGCGGAAGACCTGGTCGGGGGCGAAGACGTCCTCGACCGTCGCGTTGAGCTCCTCGGCCGACTTCAGGTCGTGGCCGAAGGGCTTCTCGATGACCGCGCGCCGCCAGGAGCCACCGGTCTGGTCGGCCAGACCGTGCTTCTTCAGCTGCTGGATGACCACCGGGAAGGAGCGCGGCGGCACCGACAGGTAGAAGGCGAAGTTGCCGCCCGTGCCCTGTGCCTTGTCCAGCTCCTCGATGGTGCCGCGCAGTCGTTCGAAGGCATCGTCGTCGTCGAAGGTGCCCTGGACGAAGCGCATCCCCTGGATGAGCTGCTGCCAGACCTCCTCGCGGAACGGGGTGCGGGCGTGCTCCTTGACCGCGTCGTGGACCTCCTGCGCGAAGTCCTCGTTCTGCCACTCGCGGCGGGCGAACCCGACCAGGGAGAAGCCCGGCGGCAGCAGACCTCGGTTGGCGAGGTCGTACACGGCGGGCATGAGCTTTTTGCGTGACAAATCGCCCGTGACACCGAAGATGACCAGGCCCGACGGCCCCGCGATACGCGGGAGCCGTCGGTCGGCGGGGTCACGGAGCGGGTTCGCTCCGGAACCGGGAGTAGGAGCCAAAACCTCAGCCCTCCGAGGGGGCGAGGCGCTGGAGCTCCGCCTCGGTCGAGTCGAGCAGGTCGGTCCAGGACGCCTCGAACTTCTCGACGCCCTCGTCCTCCAGGACCTGGACCACGTCGTCGTACGCGATCCCGAGCTTCTCGACGGCGTCGAGGTCGGCACGGGCCTGTACGTAGGTGCCGGCGATGGTGTTGCCCGTGATGTCGCCGTGCTCCTCGGTGGCCTGCAGGGTCGCCTCCGGCATGGTGTTCACCGTGTTCGGCGCCACCAGGTCGTCGACGTACAGGGTCGGCTTGTAGGCCGGGTCCTTCACACCGGTCGAGGCCCACAGCGGACGCTGCTTGTTGGCGCCCGCGCTCTCCAGGGGGCTCCAGCGAGCGGTCGAGAAGACCTCCTCGTAGGCCTGGTAGGCGAGACGGGCGTTGGCGACGGCGGCCTTGCCGCGCAGCGCCTTGGCCTCGTCGGTGCCCAGCGCGTTCAGCCGCTTGTCGATCTCGGTGTCCACGCGGGACACGAAGAAGGACGCCACCGAGTGGATCTTCGACAGGTCCAGGCCGCGCTCCTTGGCCTTCTCCAGGCCGGCCAGGTAGGCGTCCATGACCTCGCGGTAGCGCTCCAGCGAGAAGATCAGCGTCACGTTCACGCTGATGCCGAGGCCGATGACCTCGGTGATCGCCGGCAGACCCGCCTTGGTGGCCGGGATCTTGATCAGGGTGTTGGGGCGGTCGACCAGCCAGGCCAGCTGCTTGGCCTCGGCGACGGTCGCCTTGGTGTTGTGCGCCAGGCGCGGGTCGACCTCGATCGACACCCGGCCGTCCTGGCCGTCGGTGGTGTCGTAGACCGGGCGCAGGATGTCGGCGGCGTCGCGGACGTCCGCCGTGGTGATCATGCGGATGGCCTCTTCGACGGTGACCTTGCGCGCGGCGAGGTCCGACAGCTGCTGGTCGTAGCCGTCGCCCGACGAGATCGCCTTCTGGAAGATCGTCGGGTTGGTGGTGACGCCCACGACGTGCTGCTGGTCGATCAGTTCCGCGAGGTTGCCGGACGTGATCCGCTTGCGCGACAGGTCGTCCAGCCAGATCGCGACGCCCTCCTCGGAGAGGCGCTTGAGTGCGTCTGTCATGGAATTACTCTCCTACGTGTCGTATGTGGGCGTCAGCGCTGGGCGGCGGCGATGGACTCGCGGGCCTTGGCGGCCACGTTCTCGGCAGTGAAGCCGAACTCGCGGAAGAGGACCTTTCCGTCGGCCGAAGCACCGAAGTGCTCCAGGGAAACGATGCGACCGGCGTCCCCGACGAACCTGTGCCAGGTGAGACCGATGCCCGCCTCCACCGAGACCCGCGCGCGCACGCTCGGCGGCAGCACGCTGTCCCGGTACCCCTGGTCCTGGTCCTCGAACCACTCCACGCACGGCATGGACACGACTCGCGTCGGCACCCCGTCCGCCTGGAGCTGCTCGCGCGCCTCGACGGCCACGTGCACCTCGGAACCGGTGGCGATCAGGATCACCTCGGGCGTGCCCCCGTCGGCCTCGAACAGGACGTAACCGCCCTTCGCCGTGTCCTCGTTGGCGTCGTACGTCGGCACACCCTGGCGGGTCAGCGCCAGACCGTGCGGGGCGCCCTCGCCGAAGACCTTGGTGTAGCGGCGCAGCACCTCGCGCCAGGCGATCACGGTCTCGTTGGCGTCGGCCGGGCGGACCACGTTCAGGCCCGGGATGGCGCGCAGCGAGGCCAGGTGCTCGACCGGCTGGTGGGTCGGGCCGTCCTCACCGAGACCGATGGAGTCGTGCGTCCACACGTACGTCACCGGCAGGTGCATCAGCGCCGACAGCCGTACCGCGTTGCGCATGTAGTCGGAGAAGACGAGGAACGTACCGCCGTAGACACGGGTGTTGCCGTGCAGGGTGATGCCGTTCATCTCGGCGGCCATCGAGTGCTCGCGGATGCCGAAGTGGATCGTGCGCCCGTAAGGGTCCGCCTCCGGCAGCGGGTTGTCGGCCGGCAGGAACGAACTGTTCTTGTCGATGGTCGTGTTGTTCGAGCCGGCCAGGTCGGCGGAGCCGCCCCACAGCTCGGGGATGACGGCACCGAGCGCCTGCAGCACCTTGCCGGACGCGGCACGGGTGGCGACACCCTTGCCGGTCTCGAAGACCGGGAGCTTCTCCTCCCAGCCGGTGGGCAGTTCACCCTTGGAGATGCGGTCGTACTCGGCCGCGCGCTCCGGGTTGGCCGTGCGCCACTGCTGGTACGACGGGTCCCACGCGGCCTTCGCCTCGCGGCCCCGCTCCAGCGCCTGGCGGGTGTGCTTGAGGACCTCGTCGGAGACGTCGAAGGACTTCTCCGGGTCGAAGCCCAGGACGCGCTTGGTGGCCGCGACCTCGTCGGCGCCGAGCGCCGAGCCGTGCGCGGCCTCGGTGTTCTGCGCGTTCGGCGCGGGCCAGGCGATGATCGAGCGCATCGCGATGAACGACGGCTTGTTCGTCACCTTCTTCGCGGCCTCGATGGCGTTGTAGATGGCGTGCGGGTCGATGTCCCCGTCCGGCTTCGGGGCCACGCGCTGGACGTGCCAGCCGTACGCCTCGAAGCGCTTGACGGTGTCCTCCGAGACGGCCGTCTCGGTGTCGCCCTCGATCGAGATGTGGTTGTCGTCCCACAGCAGGATCAGGTTGCCCAGTTCCTGGTGGCCGGCCATCGAGGACGCCTCGGCGGAGATGCCCTCCTGGAGGCAGCCGTCACCGGCGATCGCGTAGATGAAGTGGTCGAAGGGGGACTCGCCCTGCGGCGCGTCCGGGTCGAACAGGCCGCGCTCGTAGCGGGCGGCCATGGCCATGCCCACGGCGTTGGCGACACCCTGGCCCAGCGGGCCGGTCGTCGTCTCGACACCCTTGGTGTGGCCGTACTCCGGGTGCCCGGGGGTCTTGGAACCCCAGGTCCTGAAGGACTCCAGGTCGGACAGCTCCAGGCCGAAGCCGGCCAGGTAGAGCTGCGTGTAGAGGGTCAGGGACGAGTGGCCGGCGGACAGCACGAAACGGTCGCGCCCGACCCACTGGGGGTCGGCCGGGTCGTGCCGCATCACCTTCTGGAAGAGGGTGTACGCGGCAGGAGCCAGGCTCATCGCCGTACCAGGATGGCCGTTGCCGACCTTCTGTACGGCATCGGCGGCCAGGACGCGGGCGGTGTCCACGGCCCGCTGGTCCAACTCGGTCCACTCGAGGTCTGTGGTGGTCGGCTTGGTGCTCACCCTGAGTCAGGGCTCCTCTCCACATGTCACACATGTCGAATGCCGGTGCAGTCGAATGCCGGTGCACGGGGGCGCCCACCGGCCGTTGTCGAGCCTACCCCTGTAAGAACGTGCATTTTTTCGAGTCATTCCAGACTGCCGGGACTATCGAGGATCCGCCTCCCGACTGGTCCGGATCGCATTCGGAACCTGAATACGGAGCCGTTCGTCGGACTGCTCAATCGAGCTGCCGTGCGATCTTCCGGAAGGCCGATGAGAGGCCCCTGCGCCCCTGGTGGGGGACCCCTCCCAACACGACCCGACCCCCGCGAGTTCCGGGGTATGGGCAACGTCTAGAGTGGCGTGGTACGCGCGGGCCTTTACCGGGACTTCACACGGGAGAGGTCTGCTGGGATGTCTCTGTAGGGGTGTGCGTGACGGCCGTCGAATCCCGTCCAGCGGGTGTGCTCGGTGCGAGCCAGAGCCCGAGTCACCGGCCGTTCGGGGCCCGTGTCAAGGCGTTCGTGGCGCTGACCAAGCCGAGGATCATCGAGCTCCTGCTCATCACCACCGTTCCGGTGATGTTCCTCGCCCAGCAGGGCGTGCCCGATCTGACGCTGGTGCTGCTGACCTGCCTCGGCGGCTACCTCTCGGCGGGCGGTGCCAACGCGCTGAACATGTACATCGACCGCGACATCGACGCCCTGATGGACCGCACCTCGCAGCGCCCGCTGGTCACCGGCATGGTCAGCCCGCGCGAGTGCCTCGCCTTCGGCATCTCCCTCGCGATCGTCTCCACCCTGCTGTTCGGCCTCACCGTCAACTGGCTGTCGGCCTGGCTCTCCCTCGGGGCGCTCCTCTTCTACGTCGTCGTCTACACGATGATCCTCAAACGCCGTACCTCGCAGAACATCGTCTGGGGCGGCATCGCCGGCTGCATGCCGGTGCTGATCGGCTGGTCCGCGGTCACCAACTCCATGTCGTGGGCGCCTGTCATCCTCTTCCTCGTCATGTTCTTCTGGACGCCGCCGCACTACTGGCCGCTGTCCATGAAGGTCAAGGACGACTACGCGCGCGTGGGCGTGCCGATGCTGCCGGTCGTCGCCTCCAACAAGGTCGTCGCCAAGCAGATCGTCATCTACAGCTGGGTGATGGTGGCTGTCTCCCTCCTCCTCACCCCCCTCGGCTACACCGGCTGGTTCTACACGTCCGTCGCCCTGGTGGCGGGCGGCTGGTGGCTGTGGGAGGCGCACGGCCTGCAGAACCGCGCGAAGGCCGAGGTGACGGGCGGCAAGCTCAAGGAGATGCGGCTGTTCCACTGGTCCATCACCTACGTCTCGCTGCTGTTCGTGGCGATCGCGGTGGACCCCTTCCTGCGCTGACGCCCGCGCCCGTACTGACATACGCACTGACGTACGTCACAGCGCCCTGCCCTCGCCTGTCGATCTACCGGTGAGTAGCATCCTGGCCATGGCAGACACGCAGCAGGAAGACACCCAGCAGGCCGACGCGAAGGCCGATGTGAAGGCCGAGCGCAAGGTCGCGAAGCTCGCCGGGCGGATCGACGCCTTCGCCAAGGCGCACGGCGGTGCCGAGGGCCAGGTGGCCTACATCGGCGAGCGAGGCGCCCGCATCGTGCTCGTCGGCGAGGACGGCGGCTGGGGCGACCTGGTGGCCCCCTCCTACGAACTCGCCGAGCAGGCCGTGGCGAAGTCCGGCATCACGGTCCACGAGTCCTTCGACGGCGAGTTCGCGGCCAAGGTGAAGACTGGCCCGTACGAGTGGACCCGTATGGCGGGGATCCAGGTCGGCGGCCCGCGCAACAGCTGACGCCCTTCGGCGATTCGCACGGGGTGTGTCCCAGCAACACCTCGCAGCCGGTTCACCCGTTAGGACCTGTACGGAGTGCACGGTCCAGCACGGGGAGTCCGGATGATCGAAACGCCGTCCCTCGTGGACCAGTACTGCCACGGTGTCCTCAGAACGGAGTTGGGCCTGGGCACCTTCGAGGCCCAACTCGCCCGCACCGCGGGCCCGCCCGCGCCCGGCACCACCCTCTTCGACACCCAGACGGGCTTCGCCGTACGACGCTGGTGTCCGCCGCTGCTCGGTCTGGAACCGCACTGCCCGCCCGCCCGCTATCTCGCCCGGCGCCGGGAACTGGGCGTGCTGGAAGCGGGCCGCAGGCTGCTGCGGGGCAGCGGCATCACCACCTACCTGGTCGACACCGGACTGCCCGGCGACCTCACCTGCCCCGACGAACTGGCCTCCGCCGGTGCCGCCGAGGCCCGTGAGATCGTCCGTCTGGAGTTACTGGCCGAGCAGGTCGCCGACACCTCCGGGACCGTCGAGTCCTTCCTCGCCAACCTCGCCGAGTCGGTGCACGGCGCCGCCGCGAACGCGGTCGCCTTCACCTCGGTCGCGGGGCTGCGGCACGGACTGGCGCTGGCGCCCGAGCCGCCGGGACCCGGCGAGGTGCGGGGCGCGGCCGGACGGTGGCTGGCCGGGCGCCGGGTCGGCGGCGAGCTGAGCGACCCGGTCCTGCTGCGCCACCTGCTGTGGATCGCCGTCGCCTCGGGGCTCCCGCTCCAACTGCACGCGGGGCTGGGGGAGCCCGGGGCCCGCATCGACCGCACGGACCCGGTCCTGCTGACGGACTTCGTCCGCGCCACGGCCGGCCTCGGCACCGACCTGGTCCTCCTGCACGGCTACCCCTACCACCGCCACGCCGCCCACCTCGCCGGCGTCTTCCCGCACGTGTACGCCGACTCGGGTGCCGCCCTCGTGCGCACCGGCGCCCGCGCCGCGACGATCCTCGCCGAGATCCTGGAGCTGACCCCCTTCGGCAAGATCCTCTTCTCCAGCGGCGCCCACGGCCTCCCCGAACTCCACGTCGTCGCCGCCCGCCTCTTCCGCGAGGCCCTCGGCCGAGTCCTGGGCGGCTGGGTCGCCGAGGGCGCGTGGTCCCTGGCGGACGCGCAACGGGTGGCGGGGATGGTGGCGGCGGGGAATGCGCGGCGGGTGTACGGGCTGGACTGAGCGGAGTGCGGGGGGGTGTACGGATCCGAGTGGGCTGTCCAGACTGTCTCGGGTGACGACGACCGACGCTCTGCTCGACCGTTTCCTCGACGACCTGGCCCCGCTGCGTCCCCTGGCCGTGTGGGCGCACGGATCCCTCGCGGGCGGCGACTACCAGGAGGGCCGCAGCGACCTGGACCTGATCGCGGTGCTCGACCGGCCCGCGGCCCTGGGCACCGTATGGCGGATCGCGACGCTGCACCCCCGGCTGCGCGCGGCCGAACCGCTGGCCGTCAAGCTGCACTGCAGCTATCTGACGCCCGCGCCCACCGCCGATGCCGATCGTGCTCATCTCACTTGGGCCCACGACCAGTTGATGCGCCGGCCCGTCACCCCGGTCACCCGGCGTGAACTGCACGCCTTCGGGCGGGTGTTGCACGGGCTCGCGCCCGCGGATCTGCTTCCGGAGGTGTCGGACCGGGAGTTGGCCGACTTCGTCGTGCGCGATCAGCGGGAGTTCTGGCGACCGCACGTGGAGCGGGCGAGTCTGTGGACCGAGGATCCCTGGGTCGACGTAGGGATGACGACCTTCGCCCGCGCGAGCGCCACGCTGGAGGACGGGCGGCTGATCTCCAAGCGTGAGGCGCTCGACCTGCTGCCCGAACTGGGCGCGCCTGTCGAGGTGGTGGAGGACATCAGGCGGCGGCGCTACGAGGAGCGGCCGGCGCCGGTCACCGAGGAGTGGGCGGTGCGTCGGGGCGAGTTGACCCGGAACTACCTGGGGCCGGCGATCGACGGGCTCGTGGCCGCGTACGCCTGATCCGGCAACTCGATCTCGGCGTCCGGCCGTTCGCGCATCGCCAGCAGCACCCGCAGTACCGCGATCCACACCAGGCCCGAGCCGAGCATGTGCAGGCCGACCAGGAACTCGGGGAGGTTGGTGAAGTACTGGACGTAGCCGATGACGCCCTGGGAGAGCAGGACCAGGAAGAGGTCGCGGGTGCGGTGCAGCGGGCCCTGGGGGGCGTCGACCGCCTTGAGGACGAACCACAGGGCGAAGGTCAGCGTGACCACGATCCAGGCCAGCACCGCGTGCAGCTTGCTGACCGTCTCCCAGTCCAGCGGCATCCGCTCGACCTCGCTGGAGTCGCCCGCGTGCGGGCCCGAGCCGGTCACCACCGTGCCCACCGCGATCAGCAGCACGGCGGCGGCGACCAGGAACCACACCATCTGCCGCACCGGCTGGCCGACCAGCGGACGGGGCTGACCGTCGCCCTCGCGGGTGCGCTGCCACATCACCGTGGCGACCGCGATGAGGCCCGAGGAGAGCAGGAAGTGCGCCGCGACCGTGTACGGGTTGAGGCCGACCAGCACCACGATGCCGCCGAGGATCGCGTTGCTCATCACGATCCAGAACTGCGCCCAGCCCAGCCGGGTCAGCGAGCGCCGGTACGGCTTCTCGGAGCGGGCGGCGATGATCGCCCAGCCGACGGCCGCGCACAGCACGTAGGTCAGCATGCGGTTGCCGAACTCGATCACGCCGTGCACGCCCATCGCGCCGGTGGTGGTGAGCGAGTCGTCGGTGCACTTGGGCCAGGTCGGGCAGCCCAGCCCGGAGCCGGTCAGCCGCACCGCACCGCCGGTGACCACGATCACCACCGACATGACGAGCGCGGCGAGGGCCGCCCGCTGGACCGTCCGCGGGGTCGGCGTCCAGCGTGCGGCGATGAAGGCGAGGGGGTTGCGCGCGGCGGACAGAGCGTCGGCGAGGGTCAGGTTCGGCACGCGCACCATCGTAGGGCGCCGCTTGTGCACGTATTCACGAGGGTCCGGGATGGGGCGGGTGCTCCTGCTCACTCCCTTGCTCACGCCCATGCTCTCGCCCATGCTCACTCCCAGCGGAAGAACCTGCCGGCCGCCGCGAGTCCCACGACCGCCCACACGCCCAGAATCCCCAGGTCGCCCCACGGCATGCCGGCGCCGTGCTGGAGCACGTCCCGCAGGCCGTCGGAGAGGGCGGAGATGGGCAGCAGGCCCAGGACGTCCTGGACGCCCTGAGGGTACTTGTCCATCGGCACGATCACCCCGCCGCCCACGAGCAGCAGCAGGAAGACCAGGTTGGCGGCGGCGAGGGTCGCCTCCGCCTTGAGGGTGCCGGCCATCAGCAGGCCGAGGCCCGAGAAGGCCGCGGTGCCGAGGACGAGGAGGAGCAGGACGGCCGCCGGGTTGCCGTGCGGGGACCAGCCGAGCGCGAAGGCGATCACCGTCAGCAGGACGATCTGGAGGACCTCGGTGACCAGTACCGACAGCGTCTTCGCGGTCATCAGGCCCCAGCGCGGGAGCGGGGAGGAGGCCAGCCGCTTCAGAACGCCGTAGCGGCGCTCGAAGCCGGTGGCGATGGCCTGGCCGGTGAACGCCGTCGACATCACGGCGAGCGCCAGGATTCCGGGCGCGAGGAAGTCGACGGACTTGCCGGCGCCGGTGTCCACGATGTCCACCGCGCTGAACAGCACCAGCAGGAGGGTCGGGATCACGACGGTGAGCAGCAGCTGTTCGCCGTTGCGCAGCAGCATCTTGGTTTCCAGGGCCGCCTGGGCCGCGATCATGCGGGGGAGCGGGGCGGCGCCGGGCCTCGGCGTGTACGTACCGACACTCACGAACGCAGCTCCTTGCCGGTCAGTTCCAGGAAGACGTCCTCCAGGGTGTGGCGTTCCACCGAGATGCGGTCCGGCATCACCCCGTGCTGCGCGCACCAGGACGTCACCGTCGCGAGCAGCTGCGGGTCGACCTTGCCGCCCACGCGGTAGGAGCCCGGCGTCAGTTCGACGGCCGTGCAGTCGGCGGGGAGCGCCTTGAGCAGGGAGCCGACGTCGAGGCCCGGGCGGCCGGTGAAGCGCAGGGTGTTCTCGGCGCCGCCGCGGCACAGCTGTTCGGGGGAGCCGTGGGCGATGACCCGGCCGGCGTCGATGATCGTCACATCGTCGGCGAGCTGCTCGGCCTCGTCCATGTGGTGCGTGGTGAGGATGACCGAGACGCCGTCCCGGCGCAGGTCGCGGATCAGGTCCCAGGTCGCCCGGCGGGCCTGCGGGTCCAGGCCCGCGGTCGGCTCGTCCAGGAACACCAGCTCCGGACGGCCCACGACCGCCATCGCGAGCGCGAGCCGCTGCTGCTGGCCGCCGGAGAGCCGGCGGTAGGTGGTACGGCCGCAGCCGCCGAGGCCGAGCCGCTCGATCAGGGCGTCCACGTCCAGCGGATCGGCGTGCAGCTTCGCCACGTGCCGCAGCATCTCGTCGGCCCGCGCGCCCGAGTAGACCCCGCCGGACTGCAGCATCACGCCGATCCGAGGGTGCAGTTCACGGGCCTGACGCACCGGGTCGAGGCCCAGGACGCGTACCGTGCCGGAGTCCGGTTTGCGGTACCCCTCGCAGGTCTCGACCGTGGTCGTCTTGCCCGCGCCGTTCGGGCCGAGTACGGCGGTCACGCCCGCCCGGGCCGTCAGGTCGAGGCCGTCCACAGCGGTTTTCGTGCCGTACCGCTTCACCAGGGCCTGCACCTGGACCACGGGCTCACTTCGCATGATGGCGAGTCTAGGTACGCGGTCCGCGCCCCGGACGGGCGGGTGCAGGATCTCCACCCCGCGGATCTCCACCCACCGACAGCTCCTCCTCGCGCGGCCGGTGCAGCGCGAGCCACCGCTCGGCGTACGCCACCGCGTCCGCGACCGGGAACAGCCGCGCGTCGGCCGCGCCCACCGTCCCCCGTACGACGGGCCGGTCCCGCTCGAAGTCGTGGCCCAGCTCGTCGAACCGCTCCGAGCTGATCGACACCTCGGTCACCGTCTCCCAGCCCCCGCCCGGCGCAGGGCGGCCGACCCGGACCAGCGGGGACGGGATGCGGTACTCGGCGAGGTGGAAGCTCGTGCACGTGTCGTAGCCGGCCCCGAGCAGCAGCACGCGCGCGTGCAGCTCCTCCAAGCGGGCCAGCGGGCTGCGCTCGCCGAGGCGGCAGTCCGGCGCGTGGCCGTCGACGATCCGTGCGGCCCGCGGACCGAGCGCGGCGAACGAGGTCTGGGGGTGCGCGCTGCGCAGCGCGCCCGGCCAGCGCCGTACGGTCTCCGGGATCACGCCGACCCCGCGCGAGGGCGTGATCAGCGGGTCGTAGTCGGGCATCGAGGCCCGGATCCGCTCCCACCACTCCTCCGGCACCGGCGGATTTCCCCACAGCGCCGGGTCCGAGAGGTCGCCGGACTGGGTGGGGACGGCCAGCGTGCCGCTCGGTCCGAGCGTGTCGAGAATTCCTTGGACGACCGCCACGGCACCCCCGCAGACCCAGCCGAGGCTGCTGAGGGAGGAGTGCAGAAGGAGGGTCTCGCCGGTCTCGACACCCAGCAGGCGCAGCTGTGCGGCGACTGTGTCGCGGGTGACAAGTGGGCCGGTCGGAGGGGGTATCGCCATGGTTCCGGAGTGTCGCGCACGGGGTCCCGCGGCGCCACCGAATTGGCCGCGGCTGATCGATCAAAGATCGTTTTCGCAGGTCAGATTAGGTATGCCTAAGTGACGCAGGGCACCGTCCACCGGCCGGGACGTGGGTTGCCCGGTCCTGAGGAATTACGCAACAATGGCGTTGTGAAAAACGTCGGCGAGGCTCGGGAGACCCCCACGGGGGCCCCTCAGGAGGAGCTCGCGACCGGTGAGCGGTCCACCCGCAACCGTGTCGCGCGATCCATCCTGGACCACGGGCCGTCGACCGTCGCCGCGCTCGCCGAGCGGCTCGGGCTGACCCAGGCCGCCGTACGGCGGCACCTGGACGCCCTGGTCGCCGACGAGGTCGTCGAGGCCCGCGAGCAGCGGGTGTACGGGGCACGGACCCGCGGACGTCCCGCGAAGGTCTTCGCCCTCACCGACTGCGGCCGGGACGCCTTCGACCAGTCCTACGACAAGCTGGCCGCGGACGCCCTGCGCTGGATCCAGGAGCGGTTCGGCGGGGACGAGGCGGTCGTCGCCTTCGCCCGCGCGCGGATCGCCGAGCAGGCCGCCGCCTATCGCGCGGCCATCGAGGCCGCCGCCCCCGAGGAGCGGACCGAGGCCCTGGCCAGGGCGCTGAGCGCGGACGGGTACGCTGCTACGGCGCGCAGCGCGCCCCTCCCGCAACAGGGTGAGCAGCTCTGCCAGCACCACTGCCCGGTGGCCCACGTCGCGGAGAAGTTCCCGCAACTCTGCGAGGCGGAGACGGAGATCTTCTCCCAACTGCTCGGAACCCACGTCCAGCGACTGGCGACCATCGCGCACGGCGACGGCGTCTGCACGACGTTCATCCCAAAGATTTCCAAGACGCAAATCCATAGCCAGAACGCATCTGCACGTACCGCCGGGAGGAACCCCGCATGACGCTCCCCATCGAGGAGACTGCCCACCCCGAGCTCGAGGGTCTGGGTACGTACGAATACGGCTGGGCCGACTCCGACGTGGCCGGTGCCTCCGCAAAGCGCGGCATCAACGAGGACGTCGTCCGGGACATCTCCGGCAAGAAGAGCGAGCCGGAGTGGATGACCAAGCTCCGGCTCAAGGGCCTGCGCCTGTTCGAGAAGAAGCCCATGCCGAACTGGGGCTCCGACCTCTCCGGCATCGACTTCGACAACATCAAGTACTTCGTGCGTTCCACGGAGAAGCAGGCGGAGTCCTGGGAGGACCTGCCCGAGGACATCAAGAACACGTACGACAAGCTCGGCATCCCCGAGGCGGAGAAGCAGCGCCTCGTCGCCGGTGTCGCGGCCCAGTACGAGTCCGAGGTCGTCTACCACCAGATCCGTGAGGACCTGGAGGAGCAGGGCGTCATCTTCCTGGACACCGACACCGCGCTGAAGGAGCACCCGGAGCTCTTCAAGGAGTACTTCGGCACCGTCATCCCGGTCGGCGACAACAAGTTCGCGTCGCTCAACACGGCCGTGTGGTCCGGCGGTTCCTTCATCTACGTGCCGAAGGGCGTGCACGTCGAGATCCCGCTCCAGGCCTACTTCCGCATCAACACGGAGAACATGGGCCAGTTCGAGCGGACGCTGATCATCGTCGACGAGGACGCCTACGTCCACTACGTCGAGGGTTGTACGGCGCCGATCTACAAGTCGGACTCCCTGCACTCCGCGGTGGTCGAGATCATCGTGAAGAAGGGCGCCCGCTGCCGCTACACGACCATCCAGAACTGGTCGAACAACGTCTACAACCTGGTCACCAAGCGCGCCGTCGCCTACGAGGGCGCGACCATGGAGTGGATCGACGGCAACATCGGCTCCAAGGTGACGATGAAGTACCCGGCCGTCTACCTGATGGGCGAGCACGCCAAGGGCGAGACCCTCTCCATCGCCTTCGCGGGCGAGGGCCAGCACCAGGACGCCGGCTCCAAGATGGTCCACATGGCGCCGAACACGTCCTCCAACATCGTCTCCAAGTCGGTGGCGCGCGGCGGTGGCCGTACCTCCTACCGCGGTCTCGTCGAGATCGGCGAGGGCGCGCACGGCTCCAAGTCGAACGTGCTCTGTGACGCGCTGCTCGTCGACACGATCTCCCGCTCGGACACGTACCCGTACGTGGACGTCCGCGAGGACGACGTGTCCATGGGCCACGAGGCGACCGTCTCCAAGGTTTCCGAGGACCAGCTCTTCTACCTGATGAGCCGCGGTCTGAGCGAGTTCGAGGCGATGGCGATGATCGTGCGCGGCTTCGTCGAGCCGATCGCCAAGGAGCTGCCGATGGAGTACGCCCTGGAGCTCAACCGGTTGATCGAGCTGCAGATGGAAGGCTCGGTCGGCTGACCCCGGCCACCGGCCCGCACACGTCCTGACATCAGAAAGCGAGCACTACGACAGCCATGGCTGAGGCTCAGAACTCCACGGTGGGGTCCTCCACCACCGCCGGATCGATCGCGGTGGCCGCCGAGTCGACCGTCGCCACGCGCATGAGCGCGCCCCCGTCCTTCGACGTGGCGGACTTCCCGGTCCCCCACGGCCGCGAGGAGGAGTGGCGGTTCACGCCGCTGGAGCGGCTGCGCGGGCTGCACGACGGCACCGCGGTCGCCACCGGCACCGGCGTCAAGGTCGACGTGGTGGCCCCCGAGGGCGTCACCGTCGAGACCGTCGGCCGCGACGACGCCCGCCTCGGCAGGGCGGGCATCCCCGTGGACCGCGTCGCCGCCCAGGCGTACTCGGCGTTCGAGCAGGCCGGCGTGATCACCGTCCCCAAGGAGACGGTCCTCGCCGAGCCCATCCGGATCGCCGTGCACGGCGAGGGCGGGGTCGCCTACGGCCACCAGGTCGTGGAGCTCGGAGCCTTCGCCGAGGCCGTCGTCGTCATCGACCACACCGGTGACGCGGTCCTCGCCGCCAACGTCGACTACCTCCTCGGGGACGGCGCCAAGCTGACCGTCGTCTCCGTCCAGGACTGGGACGACAAGGCGGTGCACGTCGGCCAGCACAACGCGCTGATCGGCCGCGACGCCACCTTCAAGTCGTTCGTCGTCACCTTCGGCGGCGACCTCGTACGGCTGCACCCGCGCGTCGCCTACGCCGGCACCGGCGGCGAGGCCGAGCTGTTCGGGCTGTACTTCACCGACTCCGGCCAGCACCAGGAGCACCGCCTCCTCGTCGACCACAACACCCCGCACTGCAAGTCCAACGCGATGTACAAGGGCGCGCTGCAGGGCGAGGGCGCGCACGCGGTGTGGATCGGCGACGTGCTCATCGAGGCCACGGCCGAGGGCACGGACACGTACGAGATGAACCGCAACCTGGTTCTCACGGACGGCGCCCGGGTCGACTCGGTGCCGAACCTGGAGATCGAGACCGGCGAGATCGTCGGCGCGGGCCACGCCTCGGCGACCGGCCGCTTCGACGACGAGCAGCTCTTCTACCTGATGGCCCGCGGCATCCCGGCCGACGAGGCCCGGCGCCTGGTCGTCCGCGGCTTCTTCGCCGAGCTGGTCCAGCAGATCGGCGTCGACGACATCGAGGCGCGCCTGCTGGAGAAGATCGACGAGGAGCTGGAGGCGTCGGTCTGATGACTGCCTCGTCGACGTTCGTACGCGTCTGTGGGCTGGGCGAGCTGGAGGACGACACCCCCAAGCGGGTGGAGCTCGACGGCACGCCGGTCTCGGTCGTGAAGACCGAGGGGGAGGTGTTCGCGATCAACGACATCTGCTCGCACGCGAACGTCTCGCTCTCCGAGGGCGAGGTGGAGGACTGTCAGATCGAGTGCTGGCTGCACGGCTCCGCGTTCGACCTCCGCACCGGCAAACCGTCCGGCCTGCCCGCGACGCGCCCCGTCCCCGTATACCCCGTAAAGATCGAAGGGGACGACGTGCTCGTCTCCCTCACCCAGGAGTCCTGAGGAACCCATGGCAACGCTTGAAATCCACGACCTGCACGTCACCGTCGAGGCCGACAACGCCACGAAGGAGATCCTCAAGGGCGTCGACCTCACCGTGAAGCAGGGCGAGACGCACGCCATCATGGGCCCGAACGGCTCCGGCAAGTCGACGCTCGCCTACTCGCTCGCGGGCCACCCCAAGTACACGATCACCGGCGGCACCGTCACCCTCGACGGCGAGGACGTCCTGGAGATGTCCGTCGACGAGCGCGCCCGCGCCGGCCTGTTCCTCGCGATGCAGTACCCGGTCGAGGTCCCCGGCGTCTCGGTCTCCAACTTCCTGCGTACGTCCGCCACCGCCATCCGCGGCGAGGCCCCCAAGCTGCGTACGTGGGTGAAGGAGGTCAAGGAGACCATGGAGCGCCTCTCCATGGACCCCGCCTTCGCCGAGCGCAACGTGAACGAGGGCTTCTCCGGCGGTGAGAAGAAGCGCCACGAGATCCTCCAGCTGGAGCTGCTCAAGCCGAAGATCGCGATCCTCGACGAGACCGACTCCGGCCTGGACGTCGACGCCCTGCGCGTCGTCTCCGAGGGCGTCAACCGGGTCCGCGAGACCGGTGAGGTCGGCACGCTGCTGATCACGCACTACACGCGCATCCTGCGCTACATCAAGCCCGACTTCGTGCACGTCTTCTCCGGCGGCAGGATCGTCGAGTCCGGCGGCGCCGAGCTCGCCGACAAGCTGGAGAACGAGGGCTACGAGGTCTACACGAAGGGTGGCGTATCAGCGTGACACAGACGCCGGGCCTCCTCACGGGTACTTCCCAGCTGCTCGACGAGGCGATCCGCAAGGACTTCCCCATCCTGGACCGCACGGTCCACGACGGTAAGAAGCTCGTGTACCTGGACAACGCGGCGACCTCGCAGAAGCCGCGCCAGGTGCTCGACGCCCTGAACGAGTACTACGAGCGCTACAACGCCAACGTCCACCGCGGTGTGCATGTGCTCGCCGAGGAGGCCACGGCGCTGTACGAGGGCGCGCGCGACAAGGTCGCCGAGTTCATCAACGCGCCCTCCCGCGACGAGGTGATCTTCACCAAGAACGCCTCGGAGTCGCTCAACCTCGTGGCCAACATGCTGGGCTGGGCCGACGAGCCCTACCGCGTGGACCACGAGACCGAGATCGTCATCACGGAGATGGAGCACCACTCCAACATCGTGCCGTGGCAGCTGCTCTCGCAGCGCACGGGCGCGAAGCTGAAGTGGTTCGGCCTCACGGACGACGGCCGGCTGGACCTGTCGAACATAGACGAGATCATCACGGAGAAGACGAAGATCGTCTCCTTCGTCCTGGTCTCCAACATCCTCGGTACGGTCAACCCGGTCGAGAAGATCGTGCGCCGCGCGCAGGAGGTCGGGGCCCTGGTCCTGATCGACGCCTCGCAGGCCGCGCCGCACATGCCGCTGGACGTCCAGGCCCTCCAGGCCGACTTCGTGGCCTTCACCGGCCACAAGATGTGCGGTCCGACGGGCATCGGCGTCCTCTGGGGCCGCCAGGAGCTCCTTGAGGACCTCCCGCCCTTCCTCGGCGGCGGCGAGATGATCGAGACCGTGTCGATGCACTCGTCGACGTACGCCCCCGCCCCGCACAAGTTCGAGGCGGGCACCCCGCCGATCGCCCAGGCGGTCGGCCTCGGCGCGGCGATCGACTACCTCTCCGCGATCGGCATGGACAAGATCCTCGCCCATGAGCACGCGCTCACGGAGTACGCGGTCAAGCGCCTGCTGGACGTCCCCGACCTGAAGATCATCGGCCCGACCACGGCCGAGGACCGGGGCGCGGCGATCTCCTTCACGCTCGGTGACATCCACCCGCACGACGTGGGCCAGGTCCTCGACGAGGAGGGCATCGCGGTACGGGTCGGTCATCACTGCGCACGGCCGGTCTGCCTGCGGTACGGAATTCCTGCGACCACGCGAGCGTCGTTCTATCTGTACTCCACGCCGGCCGAGATCGACGCTCTGGTCGACGGACTGGAGCACGTTCGGAACTTCTTCGGCTGAGGGACGTGAGCTGAGACCGTGAAGCTGGATTCGATGTACCAGGAAGTCATCCTGGATCACTACAAGCACCCGCACGGGCGGGGCTTGCGGGATGGCGACGCCGAGGTGCACCACGTGAACCCGACGTGCGGCGACGAGATCACCCTCCGAGTGAAGTACGACGGCTCGACCATCGAGGACGTCTCGTACGAGGGCCAGGGCTGCTCGATCAGCCAGGCCAGCGCGTCCGTCCTCAACGACCTGCTGGTCGGCAAGGAGCTGACCGAGGCCCGGCGGATCCAGGAGACCTTCCTGGAGCTGATGCAGTCCAAGGGCCGCATCGAGCCCGACGACGAGATGGAGGAGGTGCTGGAGGACGCGATCGCGTTCGCCGGTGTCTCCAAGTACCCGGCACGGGTGAAGTGCGCCCTCCTGAGCTGGATGGCGTGGAAGGACGCGACGGCCCAGGCCCTGGGCGGAGCCGAAGCCGAAAGGAAGACCGCATGAGCGAGACGATGGAGATCAAGCCCGCCTCCGAGGAGGAGGTCCGCGAGGCCCTGCTCGACGTGGTCGACCCCGAACTGGGTATCGACGTCGTCAATCTCGGCCTCATCTACGGAGTGCACATCGACGACGCCAACATCGCGACCATCGACATGACGCTGACCTCGGCGGCCTGTCCGCTGACCGACGTCATCGAGGACCAGGCCAAGTCCGCCACGGACGGCCTCGTCAACGAGCTGCGCATCAACTGGGTCTGGATGCCGCCGTGGGGTCCGGACAAGATCACGGACGACGGTCGGGAGCAGCTTCGGGCGCTGGGGTTCAACGTCTGAGCTGACCTGGCTCTCAAAGCGCAGGTCAGAAGGCGTTCTGGCATGCCCATGGCGTCCGTTATGCCCTACGAGGGAACATA
>NZ_JBSFLV010000157.1:0-20841 GCF_053599215.1 Streptomyces sp. NPDC001002
TGCTCGACCTTGTTCTGGGTGGCGATGCCGGCGTGGTCCATGCCCGGCAGCCACAGCGCCTCGAAGCCCTGCATGCGCTTGCGGCGGGTGAGGGCGTCCATGAGCGTGTGCTGGAAGGCGTGGCCCAGGTGCAGGGAACCGGTGACGTTCGGCGGCGGGATGACGATGGTGTACGGCGGCTTCTCGCTCTTCGCGTCGGCGGCGAAGTAACCCCGTTCTACCCAGCGCTCGTACAGCGGTCCCTCTACATCGGCCGGCGCGTACTGAGTCGGCAGTTCGGTGTCGGGCGCTGTGGGCTGCTGCTGAGCATTCTCGGTCACGGGCCCAGTTTAGGGGTGTCGCGGGCCTGTCCCGAAACGCCTTTGTTCTGTAACGGTGCGGCCCCCGATGCAGTGCGGTTCCTGTGCCTGCGTCAGGATGTCGGGGCCACATAAACATCTGGAGGGGAACCCAGTAATGAGTCACAACCAGCCGGGCCCGTACGGCGGGCAGCCCCAGCAGCCCGGACCGTACGGCCAGCCGGGCCCGTACGGCCAGCAGCCGCCGCAGGCGCCCCAGCCCGGCTACGGCTACCCCCAGCAGCCGCCCGCCCAGCCGCAGCCCGGTTACGGCTACCCGCAGCAGCCCCCGCAGGGCGTGCCGCCGCAGCCGAACCCGTACGGCCAGCAGCCTCCTTACGGCCAGCAGCCCTACCCGCCCCAGCCGCCGGCCCCCGGTGGCGGCGGCAAGAAGACGGGCCTGATCATCGGCGCGGTCGCGGTCGTGGCGGCGATCGCGGTCGGCGCGTACTTCGTGATCGGCAGCGGCAGCGACAGCGGCTCGGGCAGCGTCAAGGACGACGGCCCGCACAAGCTCTCGGCACCGGCGACGATCCTCGACGGGGAGTACAAGAAGGGCAACGAAGGCGAGTCCGACTCGTTGACCGCCGAGGACATCAAGGACGCCGAGTCCTGGGGTGTGAAGAACCCGAAGGACGTCAGCGCGAGCTACTCCTCGGGGACGGGTCTCGCCGTGAAGAGCCTGTTGTTCGCGGGTGTGTACGGCACCATCGACGATCCGGCGAAGACCGTCGACGCCATGTTCGCCCAGATGAAGAAGGACTCCGAGAAGGACGCCTCGGCCGGCGACGGCAAACTCGTGGGCACCCCCAAGGAGTTCAAGCCCTCCGGGTTCGAGAACGGCGTCCTGAAGTGCCAGAACGTCGAGACCGCGGAGTCCGGCAAGAAGACGACGATGCCGTTCTGCATCTGGGGCGACCACAGCACGATCACCTATGTGGTCTCGTACGACATCGCCTCCGTCGCCGCGGGCAAGAGCACCTCCATGGACGACGCGGCCGAACTGACCGCGAAGGTCCGCAACGACGTGCGCGTGAAGGCCTGATGACGACGCCGTAGGTTCAACCCCGAAGGGGCCCCGGTCGGTTGACCGGGGCCCCTTCGATGTGTGCTGCGCGGTGCGGCAGTTACGCCGTCTTCTGCTCGCCCGGACCCCGTCCGTTGCGCGCATCGCGCGGGATCAGCGTCGGGTTCACGTTGGAGTGGACGACGTCCGCCGTGATGACGACCCTCGCCACGTCCTTGCGCGAAGGCACCTCGTACATCACGGACATGAGGACTTCCTCCATGATGGCGCGCAGGCCGCGGGCGCCGGTCTGGCGGAGGATGGCCTGGTCGGCGATGGCCTCCAGGGCCTCGCGCTCGAAGTCCAGTTCCACGCCGTCGAGTTCGAAGAGACGTTGGTACTGCTTCATCAGCGCGTTGCGCGGCTCGACCAGGATCTGGAGGAGGGCCTCGCGGTCCAGGTTGTGCACCGAGGTGATGACGGGGAGGCGGCCGATGAACTCGGGGATCATGCCGAACTTGACCAGGTCCTCCGGCATGACGTCCTCGAACTGGTCCTTGGCCTCCAGCTCCCGCTTCGAGTGGATCGTCGCGCCGAAGCCGATGCCCTTGGCGCCGGCCCGCGACTCGATGATCTTCTCCAGACCGGCGAAGGCACCGCCCACGATGAACAGCACGTTCGTCGTGTCGATCTGGATGAACTCCTGGTGCGGGTGCTTGCGTCCGCCCTGCGGCGGGACCGAGGCCGTGGTGCCCTCAAGGATCTTCAGGAGTGCCTGCTGAACGCCCTCGCCGGACACGTCGCGGGTGATGGAAGGGTTTTCACTCTTCCTCGCGACCTTGTCGATCTCGTCGATGTAGATGATCCCGGTCTCGGCCTTCTTGACGTCGTAGTCCGCCGCCTGGATCAGCTTCAGCAGGATGTTCTCGACGTCCTCGCCGACGTACCCCGCCTCGGTCAGCGCGGTGGCGTCCGCGATGGCGAACGGCACGTTCAGCATGCGGGCCAGGGTCTGGGCGAGGAGGGTCTTGCCGGAGCCCGTGGGACCGAGCAGAAGGATGTTGGACTTCGCCAACTCGATCGCGTCGTCACGGCCGTTGGCGCCACCGTTCTCGCCGGCCTGGACGCGCTTGTAGTGGTTGTAGACCGCGACGGACAGGGCCTTCTTCGCGGGCTCCTGGCCCACGACGTAGCCCTCCAGGAACTCGTAGATCTCCCGCGGCTTGGGGAGTTCCTCCCAGCGGACCTCGCTGGTCTCCGCGAGCTCTTCCTCGATGATCTCGTTGCAGAGATCGATGCACTCGTCGCAGATGTACACACCAGGCCCTGCGATGAGCTTCTTGACCTGCTTCTGGCTCTTGCCGCAGAACGAGCACTTGAGCAGATCGCCGCCGTCACCGATGCGTGCCACGGTGTGCTTCCCCTTCGCCTGGGAGACGCCTAGATCCAGCGGCTCCTGGTGCTGCCTTAATCCGACGGTACCTTGCCGGGCCCCCCGTTCGGGCCCCCCTTGGCGCGGTTCACTTTGACGTGCAGCGTGTCAAAGCACATGAACCATGCCAAGGGGCGGCAGACGATACAGCCTTCCGTCTACTGGACGGCGGCGTTGTTCATCTTCCGGGTGGAGATGATCTGGTCGATCAGACCGTAGGAGAGCGCCTCCTCGGCGGTCAGGATCTTGTCGCGCTCGATGTCCTCGCGGATCTTGTCGATCGGCGTGGTGGAGTGCTTGGCCAGCATCTCCTCCAGCTGCGCGCGCATCCGCAGGATCTCGTTGGCGGCGATCTCCAGGTCGGAGACCTGTCCGCGGCCGGTCTCGCTGTAGGGCTGGTGGATCAGCACGCGCGCGTTGGGCAGCGCCATGCGCTTGCCCGGCGTACCGGCGGCGAGCAGGATCGCGGCGGCGGAGGCCGCCTGACCCATGCAGACCGTCTGGACGTCCGGCTTCACGAACTGCATCGTGTCGTAGATGGCCGTGAGCGCCGTGAAGGAGCCGCCGGGGCTGTTGATGTAGACCGAGATGTCACGGTCGGGGTCCATCGACTCCAGGCACAGCAGCTGCGCCATGACGTCGTTGGCGGAGGCGTCGTCGATCTGGACGCCGAGGAAGATCACGCGCTCCTCGAAGAGCTTCGCGTACGGGTCGTACTCGCGCACGCCCTGCGAGGTGCGCTCGACGAAGCGCGGGATGACGTAACGGGACTCCGCCGCGGGACCCGTGTACTCGGCGCGCGTGCGGTCGTACAGGCCGCTGCCGGGGTAGTCGTTCACTGTCTCTCTCCTAGAGGCTGAGGCGGTCGGCTGGGGGCTTGCAGGGGGCCTCAGGCCCCGGTGCCGCCGCCGCCCGGCATGTTGGCTGCCGTCGTGATGACCTCGTCGATGAGGCCGTAGTCCTTGGCCTCGTCGGCGTCGAACCAGCGGTCGCGGTCGGAGGCGCGGGTGATCTCCTCGAACGACTGACCGGTGTGCTGGGAGGTCAGCTCCGCCATGCGCTTCTTGGTGTGCAGCAGACGCTCGGCGTGGATCTTGATGTCGGAGGCCGAGCCGGCCAGCCCCGCGGACGGCTGGTGGATCAGGATCTCGGCGTTCGGCAGCGCGAAGCGCTTGCCGGGGGTACCCGCGCTGAGCAGGAACTGGCCCATGGAGGCGGCGAGGCCCATGGCGATCGTCACCACGTCGTTCTTGATGTACTGCATGGTGTCGTAGATCGCCATGCCGGCCGTGATCGAGCCGCCGGGGCTGTTGATGTAGAGGTAGATGTCCTTGTCCGGGTCAGCGGCGAGAAGCAGCAGCTGCGCGGTGATCTTGTTGGCGATGTCGTCGTCGACCGGCTGGCCGAGGAAGATGATCCGCTCGTTGAGCAGCCGGTTGTAGACCTGGTCGCCGAGGCCACCACCGAAGGAAGGCTCGGCGGCGGAAGGCATCAGATTCGTCACGTATCCACCTGCTCGTCTTACGACGGCGCCGGGCCGTCTTCACGTGTTCCCGTCCGGGGGTTTCGGGGTACTCCCCTGCTCCCCGTATTCATGGACCCTAACGCGCAGGCTCGTCCAGTGAATCCCGGGAAGGGGAGTGTTCGCCGGGGGCGTAGTGCCTCCGGCGGTCCGCAGTCGCCTACTCGCCGTGGTGGACCTGTTTCGTAGGCGGCTCACGGCCGGTGGGGGTTCAGCGCGCAGTTCCCCGCGCCCCTGAGGTCGGCATGCCTGGGTAGGCGAACGGGCCCCGGGGTCAAAGTCCCCAGGGCCCGCCCTACGACCTGTTAAGGCGCCGTTGGCTCAGGCCTCGGTCTTCTCCTCGGCCGGGGTCTCCTCGGCGGCAGCCTCGGTCACCTCGACCGTCTCCGCCGTCTCGTCCTCGTCGTCGAGGTCGATGACCTCGCCGTTGGTGTCCTTGACCGTGGCGGCCTCCACGACGATGGCCAGGGCCTTGCCGCGGGCTACCTCGCCGACGAGGAGGGGCACCTGGCCGCCCTCGACGACGGCCTGGGCGAACTGGTCGGGGGACATGCCGGAGGAGGCCGCGCGGCGCATGAGGTGCTCGGTGAGCTCCTCCTGGTTGACGTTCAGCTTCTCCTGCTTGACCAGCTCGTCGAGGACGAACTGGGTCTTGATGCCCTTGACCGCGGCCTCACGCGTCTCGGTCTCGAACTCCTCCTCCGTCTTGCCCTGGATCTCCAGGTACTTCGGGAGGTCGAGGCCCATCTGACCGAGCTGGTGGTGCTCCAGGTTGTGCTTGCGGGTGTTGATCTCGTCCTCGAGCAGCTTCTCGGGGACGGGCACCTCGACGAGCTCCAGGAGCTTGTCGAGCACGCGCTCCTGGGCCTGGGTGGCCTGGTCGTACTGCTTCATGTTCTCGAGGCGCTTGCGGCTGTCCGCGCGCAGCTCCTCCAGGGTGTCGAACTCCGAGGCGAGCTGCGCGAACTCGTCGTCCAGCTCGGGCAGTTCGCGCGCGGCGACCTGGGTGACCTTGACGGTGACCTCGGCCTCCTGGCCGGCCGCGGAGCCGCCCTTGAGCTCGGAGGCGAAGGTGGCCTCACCACCGGACTCCAGGCCCTTGACGGCGTCGTCGATGCCGTCCAGGAGCTCGCCCGAGCCGATCGTGTAGGAGACGCCGCTGGCGATGCCGTCCTCCAGCACCTCGCCGTCGACCTTGGCCTCCAGGTCGATGGTGACGACGTCGCCGTCCTCGGCGGCCCGCTCGACCGGGGAGGTCGACGCGAAGCGCTCGCGGAGCTGCTCGACGGACTGGTCGATGTCCTCTTCGGTGACCTCGACGGCGTCCACCTCGACCTCGATGCCGGAGTAGTCCGGGATCTCGAGGGCGGGACGGATGTCGACCTCGGCCGTGAAGTTCAGCGTCTCGCCGTCCTTCAGGTCCGTGATGTCGACCTCGGGCTGGCCCAGGACGTTGAGCTCGGCCTCGTTGACCGCCTCCGTGTAGAACTTCGGAAGCGCGTCGTTGACCGCCTCCTCCAGGACCGCGCCCCGGCCGAACCGCTGGTCGATGACGCGCGCCGGGATCTTGCCCTTCCGGAAGCCCTTCACCGTGACCTGCTGGTTGATCTTCTTGTACGCCGCGTCGAGGCTGTCCTTGAGCTCCTCGAAGGGCACCTCAATGCTGAGCCGAACCCGAGTCGGGTTCAGGGTCTCGACGGCGCTCTTCACGGTTGGGTCTCCTTGGGGGCTGACTTTAGGGATCGTGCCCGGCTGCAGAGACACACGGGCATGCAGCTTGCATAGTAACGGCAGCGGCGACACGCCCCAAAGGCGATCAAGGGACGCGATCACCGGACGTGATCGCGTGAGTGCGCCGGTGTCGACCGGCAGCTGGTCGGGGTGGCGGGATTTGAACCCACGGCCTTCCGCTCCCAAAGCGGACGCGCTACCAAGCTGCGCCACACCCCGTCTGGTGCGACACGTAGGGTACATGCCCGCAGGCCCCGGGATCGCCGCATTTCACGAGCGTCGGCCGCCGACCGGTCACCGGGAGGTGCGGACGGGAAACGGGGTGTGCGACGAGGGGTGGTGACCCGCTACGATGCCTTGTGTGCCGCGGTCGCTCCGACCTGCGGCGCGCGTTGTGCGGGCGTAGCTCAATGGTAGAGCACCAGTCTTCCAAACTGGCTACGCGGGTTCGATTCCCGTCGCCCGCTCCATACGACCTCAGGGCCCGGTTCGGACGAACCGGGCCCCGCGGCGTTCACGGCACCCCGGGAGACCTAGGGCCTGTCCGGCGGATCAGTCCGGCGTCGGCCAAGAAGAACCGCACCTCACAGCCGGCCTGATCCGCCGGACAGACCCTAGAACTGGATCGAGTTGATGGTCTCCGCTATGGAGTTCAGGAACCGTTGGATGTCGTCGGCCATGCCGGTCGAGGCGAGGAAGAAGCCGAACAGCACGGCGACGATCGCCGGGCCCGCCTTGATGGATCCTCCCCTGAGCAACACCACCAGGATGATCGCCAACAGCAACACCACTGACAGCGAAATGGCCACAACTCATCACACCCTCGGTCGGTCCGCTCACCCGGCCCGGGGGACGCGACCTCGCGCACCCCGCCAGGACCATCGTGCCACCAACCCGGCCTCGGTATGCGGCGCGTGAGGCATCGTCGGCCACTCCTGTGCCCGACCTTTGCCTTGGCCATGAGCCCCGGAGCGCCCCAACCGGTAATTCGGCGGCATGGTTTCCATACCCACACAGTGTGTTCGCAGGCATTTCGAGCAGAAATTTCACAGGAGTTGACCGCTGCCGTTATGCGTGATTTCTTCCGTATTAAACGTGACAAGACGGGCACACCGAAGGTCTCCAAGACGTCTTCCATGGCTCCAACCAGGAATAACGCGGCGAGTTTTACGAATGCGCGGGGGCGCCACTAAGGTGCCTCAGATGTTCCAAGAGGCGACCCGGCGGACACCCGACAAACAGCGCGACGCGTTCTTCGACAACGCCAAGTACCTGGCGATCGTGCTGGTCGCCATGGGCCACTCGTGGGAGCCCCTGAAGGGCGGCAGCCGCATCCTGGAGGCCGCCTACACGTTCGTGTACGCCTTCCACATGCCGGCGTTCATCATCATCTCCGGCTTCTTCTCGCGCAGTTTCGACATGCGCCCCGACCGCCTCAGGCGGCTGGTCACCGGCGTCCTGGTCCCGTATGTGATCTTCGAGACGGCGTACAGCCTCTTTCAGCGCTACGGCAACGACGACCCGGGCATGCGGATCACGCTGCTCGACCCGTGGTTCCTGACCTGGTTCCTGGTCGCGCTGTTCATCTGGCGGCTGACCACCCCGCTGTGGAAGGCCGTCCGCTGGCCGCTGCCCCTCGCGCTCGGCGTGGCGATGTTCGCGTCCGTCTCGCCGGAGATCGGCGACGACCTGGACCTGCAGCGGGTGTTGCAGTTCCTGCCGTACTTCGTGCTGGGGCTGTGTCTGAAGCCGGAGCACTTCCGGATGGTGCGCACCCGCAGGATGCGGATCGTGGCCGTGCCGGTCTTCACCGTCGCGCTGGCCGTCGGCTGGTGGGCGGTGCCGCGGATGAACACCGCGTGGTTCTTCCACCGGGACGCGGCACAGGAGTTGGTGGCGCCCTGGTGGTCCGGGCCGATCATGGTGCTCGCGCTGTTCGGCTGCTCGGTGCTGCTGACCGCCTGCTTCTTCGCCTGGGTGCCGGGCCGCCGGATGTGGTTCACGTCCCTCGGCGCGGGCACGCTCTACGGCTATCTGCTGCACGGCTTCGTGATCAAGGCCGCCGAGTACTACGGCTGGTTCGACCCGAAGTGGCTGCACCGGCCGCTCGGCGAGATCTTCGCGACGCTCGTCGCGGGCGCCGTCGTCACCGCGCTGTGCACCGCGCCGGTGCGCCGGGTCTTCAAGTTCGCCATGGAGCCCGAGATGAGGTGGGCCTTCAAGCCCGACCCGGCGGACGCGCCCCGCGAACGCGAGACGCGGGAGCAGAAGGAACAACGGGAGCAGCGCGAGAAGGTCTCGGCCTAGAGCCTCGCAGTCAGCGTTCACCGTCCAGACCGAGAAGCGCGCGCATCCGTGCGTACTTCTCGGTCAGTCGTGTCCGGGTCGCCTCGTCGTCGAGGCGGGCGATGCGGGCCGGGTCCGCGTTGTGCGCCAGGTCCGCGCGCTTCACCAGCAGGGCGCCCGGGGTGTCGAGGATGCGCCGGGCGTACGCCTCCGGGGCCTCCCCCGCCCGCTTGGTGACCGCGAGCACGATGTCCTTCGTACGCCGGCTCAGCGCGGCCCGCTCCAGCCAGTGCGCGGAGAGCGCGTCGTCCTCGACGGCGTCGTGCAGCCAGGCCGCCGCGATCTGGTCGTCGTCGCCGCCCCGCGCGCGTACGCCCTCGGCGACGGCCGCCAGATGTTCGGCGTAGGGCCGTCCCGCCTTGTCGGTCTGGCCCTCGTGGGCGGCGCGGGCGGTGGCCTCGACCTCGGTCAGGGTCATCGGTTCGGTGCTGGTCACTCCTCCAGTGTCTCCTTGCGCAGGGCCGCGCGGGCGGGAAGGGTCGCGGCGGTCAGGCCGAGGACGACGATCGCGCCGGCGAAGGAACCGTAGATCAGTGGCGGGATGTAAGGCCCTTGTCCCGTCAGGCCGTTCATCATCGGGACCAGGGTGGCGAGGGCGATGGCCGTGCCGAGGGCGATACCCGCGAGGGCGACCAGGAGGGCCTCCCAGCGGATCATGCGCAGCACCTGGCGGCGGGTGGAGCCGATGAGGCGGAGCGTGCCGAGTTCGCCGCGCCGGTCGAGGACGGTCATCACCAGGGTGTTGACGGCGGCGACGGCCGCGAAGCCGCCGAGGACGCCGGCCATCACGCCGTTCGCCCAGGCGTTGAGCTCGCGGTCGACGGACTGCGCGGTGGTGTAGTCGTCGCGGTCCAGAACCGTGCCGAACGCCGTCAGCTCCTTCTCCGTACCGCCCTTGGTCCACAGTTCGGTGTCGAAGGCGGAGCTGACGTGGGTGGCGAGGTCGGCGCGGGCCATGGTGACCTGGGACAGCCCCATGCCGCGTCCGTACGTCGCCACGACCACCGGCGAGGCCTTGGTGCCGTCGGGCAGCCGCAGCGGGAACCGGTCGCCGACCTTGACGTCGGCGTTGTCGGCGAGGGAGGAGTCGACGGCGATCTCCCCCGATTTCAGCGAGAGTTGGCCCTGTTTCACGTCCAGGTCCTGTACGGCGGTCAGGTCGCGGACGGAGCCGGTGACTCCCTGTGCGGTGGCCGAGTCGAGGCCGCCGGTGATCGGGACGAGCACGGAGGTCTTCAACAGGCCGACGGCAGCGGTGACTTCGGGGGCGCGCCCGGCCTGTCGTACCGCCTCCGGGGTCAGGCCCGGGTCGGCGGTGACGACGTGGTCGGCGAGGAGGCCCGCGTGCTGCTGGTCGGCGGTGACGCGTTCCTCGCTGGTGTGCATGAAGACCAGCACCGAGGAGAAGGCCATCGCGAGCACGATCGGGGTGATCGCGGAGGCCAGCCGACGGGCGTTGGTACGGGAGTTGGCGGCGGCCAGCGCGGCCGGGGCGCCGGCGCCGCGCAGCGGGAGGCCGAACAGGGCGGCGCAGGCGCAGGCCACGAAGGGACCCAGCAGCGCCACGGCGAGCATGAAGAGGCAGACGATGCCCAGGGCAGCGTTGGCCGCGTCCTCGCCCGTGAGGGAGGCGGACAGGCCCGCGCAGACGCAGCCGCCGGCCGCGGCGGCGATGCCGAGGGGCGTGCGGATCCAGCCGGGGCGCAGCCGCTCCACGGACGCCTCGGTGAGCGCCTGGCCCGGCTTGATGCGGGAACTGCGGTGCGCGGCCATGTATCCGGCGCCGAGGGCGGTGAGCAGGACCGCGCCGGCCGCGGAGACGAGGGGGATCCAGGAGACGGCGAAGTCCACGGCCTGCGGGACCGCGCCCTTGTCCTTCAACTGGCCGAACCACCAACGGGCCAGGGCGATTCCGGGCAGACAGCCGAGGGCGCCGGCGAGCGGGGCGATCAGGAGGGTCTCGGTGGCGATCGTGCGGCGGATCTGGCGCGGGGTGGTGCCGATGGCGCGCAACAGGGCGAACTGGCGGGCGCGTTGGCCCACGGCGAGGGCGACGGTGCCGGCGGCGGTGAAGACGGCGACCATCGTGGCGACGCCGCCGAAGGAGCCGCCGATGCCCATGAGCGTCTCCTTGGCCTCGGCCAGCGTCGGATCCTGGACGCCACCGCGGTCGTCGCCGGTGTGCACCTCGGCCCGGTCGCCGAGGGCGTGCGCCACCTGGGACTTGAGGGTCCCCGTGCTGACCCCGTCCTTCGGCAGCACCGCGACGGCGTCGATCTTCCCGGGATGCCCTGAGACCCGCAGCGCGTCGGAGTCGGCGAGCCAGGCGGTGCCGGCGGGGGTGTCGGTGGTGCCGGAGACGCGGTAAGTGCGGGCGCCGTCGGGGGTGTTGAGGCTGACGCGCTCTCCGACGGAGGCGGTCTTCCCGGCCAGGACGATCTCGCCGCCGTGAGGTGCGCGGCCGGCGGTGAGGTGTTCGCCGGTGAAGGTGGTGGAGGTCCAATTGTGGGCGGTGAGGGGGCCGTTGGGGCCACCGACGGGGAAGGTGACGTCGGCGACGGCGGCGCGGGCGCCGGGTGCCGAGGCCGCCGTGGCCACGAGCGAGTCGTCGAGGCGGGCCCGGTCGGTGATCGGTTCGCTGTCGGCGCCGTCGCCGTGGCCGTAGTGGGCGCGTTGATCGGCGGCGGCCACGACGGGGGCGGCGGCGTACCGGCCTGCGGGGACCTTGGCCCGTACGCCGGTCTCCAGAAGGATGCCGCAGGCCGACGTGATCATCGCGGCCATGGCGAGCGCGATGAACGTACCGACGAACGCGGAGGGCCGGAAGCGGAGGGCTGCGCGGGCGAGGCCGTTGGGGGCGAACATCACGCCGCCGCCGGTGCGTAGGTCGGGCGGGTGGTGAGGGCTGTCATGCGGGAGGCGATGTGGTCGGCGGGGGCGCGGTCGATGTGGTCGGCTATCTCGCCGTCCGCCAGGAACAGGACGCGGTCGGCCCAGGCGGCGGCCGTGGGGTCGTGGGTGACCATGACGACCGTGGCGCCGTGGGTGTCGACGGCGTCGCGGAGCAGGGCGAGGATCTCGGCGGCCGTCGTGGTGTCCAGGGCGCCGGTGGGTTCGTCGGCGAAGACCACGTCGGGGCGGGTGACCAGGGCGCGGGCGATCGCGACGCGCTGCTGCTGGCCGCCGGAGAGCTGGCCGGGGCGGCGGCGGGCCTTGTCGGCCAGGCCGACCTGGGCGAGCACCTCGGCGGCGCGGCGGCGGTCGGGGCGGTGGCCTGCCAGGCGGGTCGGCAGGACGACGTTCTGCTCGACGGTGAGGGAGGGGAGGAGGTTGAAGGCCTGGAAGACGAAGCCGAGGCGGGTGCGGCGCAGGGCGGTGAGCTTGTTCTCCTTCATGCCGGTGATGTCCGTGCCGCCGAGGCGGACGGTGCCGCGGGTGGGGCGGTCGAGGCCGGCCGCGCACTGGAGGAACGTGGACTTGCCGGAGCCGGAGGGGCCCATCACGGCGGTGAAGCTGCGGCGGGGGAGGGTGAGGTCGATGCCGCGGAGGGCGTGTACGGCGGTGCTGCCGCGGCCGTAGCGACGGGTCACTCCGTGGAGCTCGACCGCCCACTCGCCCGGTGCGTCCGGCATGCCTGATTTCTTCCGGTCCGATGACATGTCTCGAACGTACGGATCGGGAGGGGGCCGGGACGATGAGGGCGGCTGGCGGATCGGGGCGGGGGAAAACCCCACCGTGCAGGTCCCTCCGGGAGGCTAAGCGGGCCTTGACGTTGACGCCGCCGTCGGGCCTTCCCTGCACACCAGCAGTAGCGCCCTGTCGTCGTTCACGTCCTTTGCCACCGCCTCGATCAAGTGCCAGGCCGCGCCGTGGAAGCCGCCCGCCACGTAGCGGTCCGCCTCGCCCGTGAGGCGGTCGATGCCCTCGACGATGTCTCGGTCGGAGGTCTCGACCAGGCCGTCTGTGAACAGCATCAACACGTCCCCGGGGCGCAGCGAGCCCTTCACGGGATCGAACTGGGCGCCGTCGTACACACCCAGGAGGGGGCCGTCCGCGGCCTTCTCCTCCCAGCGGCCGCTGCCCGCGCTGAGCTGGAGGCCTGGCGGGTGGCCCGCGGAGTAGAGCTCGTAGTCGCCGGAGTCGAGGTCCAGGACCAGGTGGATGGAGGTCGCGAAGCCCTCGTCCCAGTCCTGGCGGAGCAGGTAGCCGTTGGCGGCGGGGAGGAACGCGTGCGGGGGCAGGGAACCGAGGAGGCCGCCGAACGCTCCCGACAGCAGCAGCGCACGCGAACCCGCGTCCATGCCCTTGCCGGAGACGTCCGTGAGGACGACCTCCATCGTGCGGCCGCCGTTCGTGCGGGCCGCGACCACGAAGTCGCCGGAGAAGGACTGGCCGCCCGCCGGACGCAGCGCCATCTCCCGGTGCCAACCGTCCGGCAGCGTGGGCAACTTGCTCTGCACCCGGATCCGCTCACGCAGGTCGAACAGCATCGTGCCGCCCCGCCGCCACGGCACCCCCACCCGGCTGCGGAACTGCGCGACGAGCAGCCCGAAGAACCCGCACGCGGCGACCACCAGCACCACACCCGGCGTGACCCGCGACGGCCCCTCGGTGTACGGGCCCAGCTCGACGGACTCCACGATCAGCGCGGTGGCCGCGGCGGCGTACAGGGCGAGCAGGCTCGCGGGACGCAGCAGCAGGCCGCCCGCGACGATCGGCAGGACCAGCGCGGCCGGCGAGCACCACACCGAGTTGGCGAGGGTCGTGGCCGCGATGATCGGGACGGTGAGCAGCAGTCCGGCCAGGGCGACCCAGTCGGAGCCGTCGCCACGGAAGTAGTCCACGGCGCTTCGGCGCATGCCGACGCGGGCCCGGTGCCACTGCATCTTCAACCGGGCCGTGAACGTGTCGGCTTCCGCGCGCCGCTCTCGTCCTGCTGCCATTAGTTCGGGACCCTATCCATCGGACCAGCCGCTTGGCACGGGAGGTCCCACTTGTCCCCCGTCCGAGGCTCAACTTCACAGTGAACTTCACAGGAAGCCGATCCGTCGCCGTCAAGGAGAAATTCCCTCGCTCGTCACGCAATGCCCTGATAGGCATGGTTCATGGGGACTGACTTGCGGGTGCTTCGGCAGGACGACTGGGACAAGTGGTACGACAGCCTCATCCGAGCCTTCGGCGGGGTGCCGGAATCATCGGAGGAGCAGGCGCTGTGGCGCGAGCGCACGGAGATCGACCGTTCCATCGGCGTCTGGGACGGTGACGCGTGCGTCGGCACGGCGGGCGCCTTCGACTTCCGGCTGACCGTGCCGGGCGGCGCCGCGGTACCGGCGGCCGGCGTCACCATGGTCTCCGTGGCCGCCACCCACCGGCGCCGCGGAGTGCTGACGTCGATGATGCGACGGCAGTTGGACGACGTACGGTCCTGGGGCGAGCCGCTCGCCGTGCTGACCGCCTCCGAGCCCGCGATCTACGGACGGTTCGGATACGGCGTCGGCACGCACCACGCCAACGTCGAGGTGGAGACCACCCGGGTCCGGCTGACCGTGCCGCCGGGCACCGACGAGGTGAGCCTGCGGTACGTCGCTCCGGTCGACGCGATCGACGCCTGCGAGGCGGTGTACGCACGGAAGGTCGCCGGGCGGCCCGGCATGCTCGCCCGGGTGCCCGGCTGGGAGCGGCTGTGGGTGCTGGACCCGGAGAGCGAGCGGGACGGCGCGTCACCGCTCCAGTGCGTGCTCGCGGAGCGGGACGGCGAGGTCGTCGGGTACGCGCGGTTCCGGGTGAAGCCCGAGTGGGAGATCAGCGGGCCCAAGGGCACGGTGATCGTGCAGGACACCGACGCCCTCGACCCGGCGGCGCACGCGGCGGTGTGGCGGTTCCTGTTCGGGATCGACCTCACGTCGACGCTGACCGCGCGCGGCCGTCCGCTGGACGAGGCGTGGCTGCACATGGTGTCGGACCTCCGCCGCTGCGGGGTACGCATCCGCGACTCGCTGCACGTACGCCTTGTGGACGTCGGGGCCGCGCTGGAGGCGCGCACCTACCAGGCGCCGGTGGACGTGGTGTTCGACGTCGAGGACGCCTTCTGCCCCTGGAACACGGGGCGTTGGCGGCTGTCCGGCGACCCGAAGGGCGCGTCCTGCGCCCGCACCGAGGACCCGGCCGATCTCGCCCTGTCCGTACGGGAATTGGGCGCGGCCTACCTCGGCGGCGTGACCCTGGGCGCGCTCGCGGACGCCGGCCGGGTCCGGGAGCTGCGCCCCGGCGCGCTGGCGGAGGCGTCGCTCGCGTTCGCGTCCACGGTGACGCCGTGGCTGCCGCACGGGTTCTGAACGGAGTTACGCCCGCTGGCAGTTCGGGCACCAGAAGAGGTTGCGGGCGGCGAGGTCGGCAGTGCTGATCTCGCCGCCGCAGATGTGGCAGGGCAGGTTCGCCCGGCGGTAGACGTACACCTCGCCGCCGTGGTCGTCGACGCGCGGCGGGCGGCCCATCGCCTCCGGCAGGTGCTCGGGGCGGACGGTGTCGATGCGGTTGTTGCGGACGCCCTCGCGCATGAGGCCGACCAGGTCGCCCCAGACGGCGTCCCATTCGGCCGGCGTGAGGTCCTTGCCCGCGCGGTAGGGATCGATGCCGTGCCGGAAGAGGACCTCGGCGCGGTAGACGTTCCCGACGCCCGCGATCACCTTCTGGTCCATGAGGAGCGCGGCGATCGTCGTACGACTGCGGGAGATCCGCCGGTACGCGGCCTTCGGGTCGGCGTCGGCGCGCAGCGGGTCGGGGCCCAGGCGCAGGTGTATCGCGTGCTTCTCGGTGTCCGTGATCAGCGCGCAGGTGGTCGGGCCGCGCAGATCGACGTACGACGTGGTGTTCGCGAGCCGCAGCCGGACCGTGTCGGTGGCCGGCGGGGCGGGCGCGTCACCGAAGTTCACCTTGCCGAACAGGCCGAGGTGGATGTGGACCCAGTCGCTGTCGCGGAAGCCCAGGAAGAGGTGCTTGCCGTGGGCCTCGGTGCGGGTGAGTTCGGCGCCGTCGAGGAGGGCTGCGGCATCGGAGAACTTGCCCTGGGGGCTGGTCACGCGTAGTGCCGTGCCGGCGAAGCGGTCGGCGTAGTCCGACGCCAGCCGGTGGATCGTGTGCCCCTCTGGCACGGTGTCTGTTCCTTTCCAGCCCCGGGAGTCGAGTCCGTCCGACTCCCGAGGGCGGCCAAGTCCTGCTCTGTTCAGTCCAGCTCTGTTCAGTCCTGCTGCGGGTGGTGGGCCGGGATCGGGGGCAGTTCGCCCGTCGTCTCGTACGTGCTGAGCATCTCGATCCGGCGGATGTGGCGCTCGCCCTCGGAGAACGGGGTGCCCAGGAAGGTCTCGACGAACTTCGTGGCCTCGTCCGCGGTGTGCATACGGGCGCCCACGGCGACGACGTTCGCGTTGTTGTGCTGCCGGCCCAGTGAGGCGGTCTCCTCGCTCCAGGCCAGGGCCGCACGGACGCCCTTCACCTTGTTCGCGGCGATCTGCTCGCCGTTGCCCGAGCCGCCGATCACGATGCCGAGGGCCTCGGGGTCGGCCGCCGTGCGCTCCGCGGCGCGCAGGCAGAACGGCGGGTAGTCGTCCTCGGCGTCGAAGATGTGCGGGCCGCAGTCGACGGGCTCATGGCCTGCCTCTTTGAGCCACTCCACGAGGTGGTTCTTGAGTTCGAAGCCGGCATGGTCGGAACCGAGATACACACGCATGGTCCGAGTGTGACACGGCTGTTTCGGGGAAGCAGCGCCGGGTGTCCAGCCGGAAAAATCCGTCCCCCACCACCGAACCTCAAGAAAACCTCAAGTAACGATCTGGATTCAGAGGTTCACGAATCAATTCACCTCGGATTCACTGGACCGACCCGTACACCCCCCGGTACGGGAGACCGCTCACCCGGCGCAAAGGAATTCCCCCCATGACTGGTCTGCAGGCCGGACTCAAGAACCGGCATCTGTCGATGATCGCCATCGGTGGCGTCATCGGCGCCGGCCTCTTCGTCGGTTCCAGCTCCGGCATCGCGACCGCGGGCCCCGGCATCCTGCTGTCGTACGCCCTCGTCGGCACGCTCGTCGTCCTCGTGATGCGGATGCTCGGCGAGATGTCCGCCGCGAACCCCACCTCCGGCTCCTTCTCGGCCCACGCCGACCGCGCGCTCGGCCGCTGGGCCGGGTTCTCCATCGGCTGGCTGTACTGGTTCTTCTGGGTCGTCGTGCTGGCGGTGGAGGCCACCGCCGGTGCCAAGATCCTGGAGGGCTGGATCCCGGCCGTGCCCCAGTGGGGCTGGGCGTTGATCGTGATGGTGGTGCTGACCGCCACCAACCTGGTCTCGGTCGGCTCCTACGGCGAGTTCGAGTTCTGGTTCGCCGGGATCAAGGTCGTCGCGATCGGCGCGTTCATCGTCGTCGGCGCGCTCGCGGTGTTCGGCGTGCTGCCGGGCGTGGACAGCGACAAGGCGGGCCTAGGCAACCTCACCGACCACGGCGGCTTCCTGCCCAACGGCCCCGGCGCCATCCTCACCGGCGTCCTGCTCGTCGTCTTCTCCTTCATGGGCAGCGAGATCGCCACCCTGGCCGCCGGCGAGTCCGAGGACCCGCAGCGCGCGGTCACCAAGTCGACCAACAGCATCATCTGGCGGATCGGCGTCTTCTACCTCGGCTCGATCTTCATCGTCGTGACCCTGCTCCCCTGGGACGACGCGTCGATCAAGGACCAGGGCTCGTACGTCGCCGCCCTCGACTCGCTCGGTATCGCGCACGCCGGCCAGATCATGAACTTCATCGTGCTGACGTCCGTGCTGTCCTGTCTCAACTCCGGCCTCTACACGGCCTCCCGCATGGCCTTCTCGCTCGGCGAGCGCGGGGACGCGCCCAAGGCGTTCGCCAGGACGACCTCGCGCGGTGTGCCGCTGACCGCGATCGTCTGCTCCGTCGTCTTCGGCTTCGTCGCCGTCTTCTTCAACTACAAGTTCCCCGACTCGGTCTTCCTCTTCCTGGTCAACTCCAGTGGTGCGGTGGCCCTGTTCGTCTGGCTGGTGATCTGCTTCTCGCAGCTGCGGATGCGGCGGATCATCCAGGCGGAGGCGCCGGAGAAGCTGGTCGTGAAGATGTGGCTGTATCCGTATCTGACCTGGGCGACGGCCGGGTTGATCGTGTTCGTGCTCGTCTACATGCTCACGGACACCGAGCACGACGGACGCGAGACCGTGCTGCTGTCGCTGCTGGTCGCGGCGGTCGTGCTCGCCATCGCCTTCGTCAAGGAGCGGCTGCGGCGGGGCACTTCGACGGCCGCCCTGGGCGTGCCCGCCCAGGACGAGCCCGCCGACGCGCCGGTGGCCAAGGTCAAAGCACCGTGAAGCTGTCCTTGACCTTGCCGTAGGTCTCCAGGGCCTGGGCTTCGATCGGCGGCTGGTACCAGGTGTTGATCTGGTACGACCTTCCCTCCTGGTCGAAGCCCAGCAACTGGGCGTGCCACTGCACGCCCTTGAGCGTGAAGGTGTACTCCCACACGACCGCCGGGTTGCCGCGGAAGGTCGTCCGCTCCAGGCGGATCTTCTGGTAGCCCTCCCCCTGGTGGGCGTTCTGCTCCGAGGTCTCCCAGCTCCGCATCAGATCGCCGCGGGCGATGGACGACTTGCCCACGAGCTCCTGCCCGCCGTCCGGCGAGGTGTAGTGCACCTCCGCCCCCGTCTTCAGATCGCGCCGCCAGCCGGTGGGTGTCGCCCACGCGAACCCACCGGCTTCGCGATGCGCGCCCGGCGGCAGGCTCTGCGGGCGGGTGGTGCCTTCGACGGTGGGCGAGGGGCTGGAGGGGGAGGCGGATTCGGAGGCCGAGGCCTGCGGGGACGTGGATCCGTCCGCCTGATCGCCGCCCGGTGAGCCGGAGTTGGCGAGAAGGACCACCGCGACGACGGCGCCGGCGGTGACCACTCCCACGGCGGCCACCACAACCGCACGGCGACGGCCGCGACTTGGGGTGGCCGGGACGGCGGGGTCGAGAAGGTCGGCCGCGGGTGTGCGGAGGGGGTGGGGACCGAGGCCGGGGCGAGGCGCGGCGGAACGGGCGGCGGGGGCAGGGCTGTTGGCGGGTTCGGGGCGCTGTTGGGTCACGGCCTGGGCGCGGACCAGGGAGACGCCCGAGCGCTGCTTGGTGGGCGGTGCCGTCGGTGTGGCCGGTGCCGTACGCGTGGCCGGGTTCTCGGTCGGGGTCGGCGTCTCGGTCGGGGTCGGGGACTGCGACTGGACTTCCGAATGGGCCTCCGAGCGCAGTTCGGAGTGGACTTCGGCGGAGGCGGGGCGCTGGGTCGGCGGCGCGTCCTCGACGGGTTCGGCCAGCCGTGGGTCGCGGGGCAGGCGGAGGACGCGGGTGTGGACGGAGGGCGGGGGCGGGGTGGACGGGGCGGGCTCCGGGGGCGTCGGATACGACCAAGGCCGCGGCTCGGTCTCCTCGGCCTGGGGCGGTTCCCCTTCCTCCCCCTCGGCCGCCGCTCCACCGGCCTCCTCTCGTATCTCCCCTGTCTCCTCTGCCTCAGGTACCTCCTCCGGCCCTGCCGTCGGTGGCTCTCCCCCGCCCACGGGCAACGTCACCAGCGTCTGCGGGAACGCCACCGGGCGCAGGGCGGCTTCCAGTTCGTCCAGGCCGGGGCGGACCGTGGGGTCCTTCTCCAGGAGCGCGGCCAGGATGTCCTGCAACGGGCCTGCCGCGAGGGGCAGTTGGGGCTCCTCGTAGAGGACCGCGTGCAGCGTGGCCAATGTGGTGTCGCGGGAGAAGGGGGACCGGCCGCCGAGCGCCGCGCAGAGCGTCGCGCCGAGGGACCAGATGTCGGAGGGCGGGCCCTGGGGGCGGCCGGATATGCGCTCGGGCGCCATGTAGTCGGGCGAGCCGACGAGCATGCCGACCATGGTCAGCGCCTTGGCGTCCTGCATCGCCGCGATGCCGAAGTCGGTGAGGACGACGCGCTGTCCGGCATCTTCGACCAGGACGTTGCCCGGCTTGATGTCCCGGTGCAGGACGCCGCGTTCGTGCACCTGGCGCAGCGCGGTGACCAGGCCGACGCCGATGCGGGCGGCCTGGCGCGGGGTGAGGGGTCCGTCCTGCGCGGTCATCTGTTCCAGGGAGCGGCCGAGGACCAACTCCATGACGATCCACAGGCGTTCGCCCTCGTCCACCACGTCGTACACGCGCACGACGTTGGGATGGTCGATCCGGGCGGTGGCCCGGGCCTCGCGCAGGGTGCGCTCGCGCCGGGTCCTGGTGTCCTCCGCGTCCAGGCCGTCTATGCGCATCTCCTTGACGGCGACCGGGCGGTCGAGTATTTCGTCGGCGGCTCGCCACACCCGCCCCATTCCCCCCTGGCCGATACTTTCGACCAGGCGATAGCGCCCCGTCACCAGCAACCCTGGAGCCCCACCGCTTCTCGTATTTCCCGTATTCCCCGGCAATCCGCTGCACCCCCTCGGTTATCCCCACCACGCTTCCACGGATACACAATGGTCACACTTCATGCCGTACCAGCATAGTGGTGAGAAATCTTGTGGTAGCTCTTCAAGTACTGCGAATTCAGGCGCAGCCAAGGGGGATGTGAACATGAGTTCTCGTCGCACGACGACCATCGTGGGTTCGCTGGTCGCTGCATCTTTTTCGACGGTGATGATCCTTTCCTTCACTGCCAGCGCGGACGACCAGGGTCCGGCCAGCGGCAAGGGCGGAAAGGCCGTCGACGAGGCGCCCGCGGGTGTAAAGCTGACCACCACCCTGCCCTCGAAGATCTCGGTCGACAACGGCTCGCAAAAGACCGCGATCACCGCCGCGGTGAAGAACGAGGGGACCAAGGACAGCGGAAAGATCCAGCTATTGGTCGTCGGTTTCGACGGCCTCACTGTCAAAAACGTTCAAGGCTGTTCTCAGATCGACACAGCGAATCTTCCGGAGGGTTCGAACAGCGGTTTCGCCTGTCCCATCGACAATCTCGCGGCCGGAAAGTCGAAGTCGTACGCGGTGGACGCCACGTACGACCTGAGCAAGACCGGCAAGATCTGTCTGCCCGTCCAGACCGGCGACGGGAAGAAGACGTACTGGCAGCAGGGCCCGGTCCCGTTCGGTACGACGAACCCGTCGCCGAACGCCCCGGCCACCCCGTTGCTCCTCGGCACCGACAACAAGCCGGTGGCACCGGGCGGCGACGAGCTGCCCAAGACCGGTCCCGACAGTGACGTGCTGCCGCTGGGGGCGGCCGGCGCGACCCTGCTGGCGGCCGGCGCGGCCGGGCTGTGGTGGTCGACGAGGCGACGGCCGTCGGTGCAGCGCGGCTGAGCGCCCGGCGAGGGCCAGAAACGCGAGAAGAGGCTCGCCGGGTCGTGTACGCCGACCTCCGGTCGCTGTTCCCGGCGGCGATGGACACCCAGCGGGACCGGCTGCTCAAGGCGCTGCTCACCGCGGCCGAGCACGTCGAC
>NZ_JBSFLV010000158.1:0-20429 GCF_053599215.1 Streptomyces sp. NPDC001002
CGCCGAGGTGAGGAAGCGGTCCGTCACGACGGCGGTGACCTCGGGCGGCTTCGGCTGCGCCACCTGGACGCGCACGGTCACCGCGGGGGCGATCCAGGCCTCGTCGGCCGGCACATATCCCGTGCCGTACGTGACGGTCGGCGGCCCGGACGAACTCACCTTCGGCTTGGTCGGGTTGGCGGACCGGTCCGGCGAGGTCGACAGCCCGTCACCGTGCACGACGGCCTTCCACCCGGCGGGCAACGACACCGGCCGGGCCGTCCCGTCGGCACCCGTTGCCGTCAACTCGCCCAGCACCAAACGGTGTCGCTCCGAGTGCCCGACGGGCTGGGGCAGCACCAGCTGCATGCCGGTGAGGGTGACCGGGCCCGTGGCGGTGCCCAGGTCCAGGGTGTGCGGGCGTCCGTCGGCGGGGAGTTCACCGACCGGTATCTCGTACGGGGTGCCGTACGCGTCCTCCAGAGTGACCGTCACATCCGCCGTCGTGCTCTGGCGGGGCGTGCTGAACAGGGTTGCCGTCAGCCGCACTCGGGAGCTGTGCGCGGGCACCTTGGCACCGGCCGCCGCGGGCAGTCCCCCCAACCCCCGCACCAACGGCCCGACCTCCTTGGGCGCCAAGTCCCGGCGCAGCAGCACCCCTTGGGCCGCGTGCCGGGTGTCCAGCGCCAGCACGGTCGCCGTGCGGCTGTCGGAGAGGGGGAGTTCGGTGCGGACGGCGGGGGCGGCTTCCTGTACGTGGGGGAGGGCCGCGTAGGCGTCCGTGCGGCCGAGGCCCGCGTCGCCCGCGCCCTGGACGCGGACCTGGGTGCCGGCGCCGAAGTCGGCCTGGTCGTTCTGCGAGCGGTTCCAGGACGCGCCCTGGCCGATGGCCAGCATGCCGAGGGCGACCGCGAGGACCAGCAGCAGGACGGGGCCCGCGCCGCGCATCGGGCGGCGGCTGAGCTGCCAGCCCGCGAGGGCCGCCGTCAGCCCGCGCCCGCCGGCCGCCCGGCGCTCCGCGAGCCGCGCCACCAGCGGCAGCAGCCGCAGGGTCAGTACCGTGCCGGCGAGCAGCGCGAGCGCCGGGGCCGCCACCAGCAGCGGGTCGATGCCGAGGGTGCCCGAGGTGTCGTCGGAGACGGCGCCGGTGGTCTGCCGGCCCAGCTGCCAGTACGCCACCCCGGCCACCGCCAGCAGGCCCAGGTCCGCGCCCGCGCGCAGCGGAGCGGGCAGTGCGCGGGACCGGCGCGGGCGGAAGCCCTCGACCGTGAGGGCGGGCAGTGTCACCGCCAGCGCGCAGCCGAGGGCCACGCCCGCGGCCACCAGCCAGACGCCGAGGCGCCCGCCGGCCGGTACGTCCAGGTGCAGCCCGATCCGGGCCAGGGCCCCGCGCCCGGCAAGGAGCCGGGTGAGCGGTCCCGCCAGCAGCGGCGCGCACACCACCGCGGGCACCGCGAGGAACAGCGCCTCCAGGGCGGCGAGCGCGGCGATCCGGCGGCGGGAGGCACCGCGCGCTCTCAACAGCCGTGTCTCGCCGGTGCGTTCGGCGCTCAGCAGCCGGGCCACGAGCAACAGCGCGCAGGAGGCGAGCAGGGCGAGTTGCAGCGCGATGATCAGCAGGGTCGAACGGGAGACGAGCAGCGAGCGCTGGATCCGGTCGAGGACGTCGGGCAGGGCGGTGGCCGTGGCCGTCGTACCGCTGAGCGCGGGCTGCTTGCGCAGGGCCGCGCTGCCGGCGGCGGCGCTCGCGCCGAGCGCGTCGATCCGGGCCGTCGTCAGCGTCGAGAAGTCGGCCGACGCCAGCCAGCCCGACGGACCGGCGCTCACCCCGCCGCCGGTGATGACGTCGGGGGCGGTGAGGAGGGGACCGTACGTCGTGAAGCCGACCGTCCTGATGCCGCGGCCGCCGAGGTCGTCCAGCCGCCAGTACGGGGCGTCCGCGGCGACGGGCCGGTACAGGCCGGTGAGCGTGACGCGGACCTTCGGGCCGCCGAGGCGGTCGGCGAGGGTGAGCCGGGCACCGGGCTTCAGACCGAGGGCACGGGCGGCGGTCTGGGGGAGCGCGGCCTCGACGAGGCCCTCGGAGGCGCCGGCCCCCGCCCGGGGCTGCCGCCCTTCCACGATCCGCACCTGCGTCGGATCCAGCGCCGCGAGGTACGTCAGATCCGGGTCGGCCGAGCGCTCGGCCGGTGTCTGGAGGGAGCGCGGCAGGGCGTACGGGCCCGAGCGGGGCAGCGTCCGTACGGTGACCGGCAGCCCGTCGAAGGTCCGCCGCGCACCCTGCCGTACGGCACGGTCGGCGGCCGTACGCCCCTCGGCCGGAACGTCGGCCTTGACGATCAGGGCGGTGTCGGCCGCGTTGCGGGGGTCCTGGAGGGAGTGGCGCAGGGCCGCGTCGTCGATCGCGGTCGAGTAGGCGGTGAGGGTCGCGAGGACCGCCGTGGTCAGCAGGACCGTGAGGAGAGCGGCGGTCAGCAGCAGGCGGTGTGCGCGGGCGCGCAGCAGGACAAGCCTCGTCACCGCACCGAACACCGTCACCCCGACCCCCCGTGGCCGCCTGGAAGTTGTCCAGACCTGCGGGCGATGCTTTCAGACGGAAGGCAATTCGGGTAAGCGCCTACTGCCCGAGCTTGACCGGATCGTGACGCGGAGGATCACGTTCGACCGGATCGGGTCGGTCCGGCCTGTCCCGGCTCAGGTCCGGCTCGTCCCGGCTCAGTCCGGGGTGTTCACCATCGAGGCCGCCGCGTACGTCAGGTACTTCCACAGCGTCTGCTCGTGCTCCTCGGACAGGCCCAGCTCGTCCACCGCGTCCCGCATGTGCTTCAGCCAGGCGTCGTGCGCCGCGCGGTTCACCGTGAAGGGCACGTGGCGCATGCGCAGCCGGGGGTGGCCGCGGTTGTCGCTGTACGTCGTCGGGCCGCCCCAGTACTGCATGAGGAAGAGGGTCAGACGCTCCTCGGCCGGGCCCAGGTCCTCCTCCGGGTACATGGGCCGCAGCAGCGGGTCCTCGGCCACGCCCTGGTAGAAGCGGTGGACGAGTCGGCGGAAGGTCTCCTCCCCGCCGACCTGCTCGTAGAAGGTCTGCTCCTGAAGCGTGCCGCGCCGGATCTCTGTCACGCCTCCATGGTCTCAGACAGGGCGGACCAGGACTCAAGGCTTAGGTCTTGGACGGAATCGGGCACACACCATTCCGGCACGTGCACCCCCGTACCCGGCCCCCGGCACTCGCGTCCGTCCGCCCGCCGCAGCACAGTGGAGGGTATGAGCGCGTACGCACTCGACAAGGACCTCGCCGAGTTGGCCGGCTCGGCGCGGGCCGCGCTGGTGCGGGTGATCGAGGCGACCGGGGTGTGGGCGCACGACCCCGTGTGGCGCGAGGCCTTCGAGGCGGTGCCGCGCCATCTGTTCGTGCCGTACTACTACGTCGCCGTCGAGGGCGGCTACGAGCGGCGCTGGGGCGAGAGCCCCGATCCGCGCACCCGGGAGCGCTGGCTGCGCGGGGTCTACGCCGACGCCCCGCTCGCCACCCGGCTGCGCGACGGCGAACTGGTCTCCTCCAGCAGCCAGCCCTCGCTGATGGCGATGATGCTGGCCGAGCTACGGGTGAGGGACGGCGACCGGGTCCTTGAGGTCGGCGCGGGCACCGGCTACAACGCGGCCCTGCTGGCCCACCGGCTCGGCGACGACGACCTGGTCACGACGGTCGACCTGTACCCGGACATCACGGAGGCCGCGAGCCGGCACCTGGCCGCGGCCGGTCACCACCCGGCCGTCGTGACCGGCGACGGCGCGCGCGGAGTCCCCGAGCGCGCCCCCTTCGACCGGATCATCGCGACCTGCGCGCTGACCTCGGTCCCGCACGCCTGGCTCGCCCAGTGCCGCCCCGGCGCCCGGATCCTGACCCCGCTGGCCACCGGCCTGCTCGCCCTGACGGTCCGGGACGCCGGTCATGCCGAGGGCCACTTCCTGCACACGCCCGCCTACTTCGTGCCGTTGCGCGGCGAGGGCAGACCGGACCGCGAGCCGGTACCGCTCGGCGGGGTGCCGAGCAGCGCCCGCGACCACGAACTCTTCCGCTTCCTGCTCGCCCTCAGCCGCGGCAGCCTCGACCCGCAGGAGGCGTACGCGCTGTGGAACCGCGAGGGCATGCCACGACGGGAGCGGTACGGCATCACGGTCAGCGGCGAGCACGAGTGGGCCTGGCTGGACGACCCGGAGGGGCCGTACGCCTGGCCCCTCGCGGGTTGAGAACTCTCAGCCCCGGCGGACCGTGATCGTCGTCCACGCCCCCACGTGCACCCGGTCCCCGTCCTGCAACGGCACCGGCACGAACGGCTGGATCGGCTCCTCGCCGCCGTTGACCGTCGTACCGTTCGTCGAGTTCTGGTCGACGACCGCCCAGCTGCCGTCCGGCTGCTGGACCAGCACCGCGTGCTGGTGCGAGACGCCCGGGTCCTCCGGGGGCACCGCCAGGTCGATGTCGGGGGTGTCGCCGGTGGAGTGGCGGCGGCGGCCGATGGTGACCTGGTTGCCGCCGAGGGTGCGCTGCTGCTCGGGCGAGTACGCGGGCAGGTTGAGCCCCGCGGCCTCGGGGCCCGAGCGCTGCATCATCGCCATGAAGTACTCGCGGTCCGGACCGATCGTCGCCGTCCAGGTCGCGGGCTGCTGCGGTGCCTGCGGGAACGCGGGTCCGGGCGGGGCCTGGGTCGCGCCGGGCTGCGGATAGCCGTAGCCACCGCCGGGACCGGGACGCTGGCCGCCGGGTCCGCCCTGGCCGCCGGCGGGCGGGGAGAGCACCCAGTCGTCGTCACCGCCGCCGAAGGACGGACCGCCCTGCTGCGGCGGGCGTCCCGTCTCCTGCGGGAAGGCGGGCGGAGCGGACTGCTGCTGGTACGCCTGCGGGGCGCCCGAGGTCGCGCCGGGACCGGCGGGCGGGGTGGGCCCGGGCGGCGGCGGGACCGGACGCGAGGGGTCGCCGTAGCCACCGGGCGGGTTGTTGTACCCGCCCTGGCCGCCGGGCTGGTTTCCGTAACCGCCCTGGCCACCGGGGCCGCCGGGAGGATTGCCGTAGCCACCGGGACCGCCCTGGCCGCCGGGCTGGTTGCCATAACCGCCCTGACCGCCGGGACCACCCGGAGGGTTACCGAAGAGACCGCCGGGGCCGCCCTGCTCGCCCTGGCCACCCGGTCCGCCCTGGCCACCGGGGCCCGACGGGTCGGAGCCGTACGGCGGGATCGGTTCTGCGGGCCGGTTCATCTGGGACGGGCGGGAGCCCTGGTACTCGTACGAGTCGGCGCCGCCGAACGTCGGCGGGGGCGGCGGCTGCTGCTGGTAGCGCGGGCCGCCGGGACCGGGACCCGGGCCCTGGCCGGGCGCCGGGGGCCGCGGGGCGGCCGGGGTGTACGAGGTCGCGGTGTTCGTCAGGAAGTTCCACCGGCACTCCTCGCAGAAGGGCGCACCGCCCTCACGGGGCGTGCGGCACTGCGGGCAGAGCTCCGGCTCGGCGCGGTCCGGCACGGCGGACAGGTGGGAACGCCCGCCCTGACCCTGGCCCTGGCCTTGACCCTGGCCGGGCGGCGGGAAGCCGTAGCCGCCACCGGGTGGCGGAGGCGGGGGCGGAGGCACGGCACCGGCCATGCGGTGACCGCAGACCTCGCACCAGTCGTCGGAACCCGACTGGTGTCCGTTCGGGCAGGTCGGCATGTCGGCTCGTCCCCCTTTCCTTCATCGTTTCTCGCGTTACTTCTTTACACGAACAGTCTTTGTGGACCGTGTCTCGAGAGTCATCTCGTCGGCCGACTCGACCTTCGCCTTCAGTCGCACAGTACCTGCAGCGGCATCGACCACGTCCACCACCTTCGCAAGCAGTTTCGCAGTATCCGCGTTTCCGGAGTCGCTCGCGAGCTGAACGGCCCTGCCCAGTTTGGCCGTTGCTCCGTCGATGTCTCCCGCTTTGCGTAGATCGAGCCCTTGTTGGATGGCTTGTGCCAGTTCGGCCTGCCCGGTGTAGTGGGCGACCTGAGGGTTGATCGACGTCGAGGCGGCCATGTCGTCGGTCCACATGGCCCGTACGAGCCCCTGGGCGCCCAGGTTCTGAGTGCTGCCGTCGGGCTGCGGGACGACCAGCGAGACCCGGGCGGCGAGCATCTCCTGGCCGATGCCGGCCGTCGGGACCTCGACGCAGACGTGGTAGTCACGGGACTCGTCTCCCCAGGACCCGGTGGGGTAGTCGCCCGCGCGCGGCCCGGCCTCGGTGCGGCGGTCGGTCAACTCCTCGACCGTGGGCGCGACTTGCTTGACGAACTTGATGGTCGTGCCCACCGGCGTCCACACCCGCAGCGCGACGTCGGCGACCTCCTTGCCCATCGCCTTCTCCATCATCCGCGTGAAGTCGGAGGCGAGGGCGGCCGGGTCGGCGACGATGTCGGCCGTGCCGAGCAGCGCGGAGGCGATCCCTGTGACTTCTTTCACTTCCCAGTCGGTGCCCACGCCGCGGGCGTCACAGGTGAAACGGCCGGCGCAGGAGTCGAGCGCGGCCTTCAGGTTCTCGGGCGACTCGTGCTCGTTGCGGCCGTCGGTGAGCAGGATGCCGTGCCGGATCGCCACGTCCGCCGAGGACAGCAGCCGGTCGGCCAGGCGCAGCCAGGTGCCGATGGCCGTACCGCCGCCCGCGCTCAGCTTGCGCAGCGCCTGCTTGGCCTGCTCGCGGGTGGCGGCGTCGGCGACCGCCAGACTCCCGCCGCCCGGGTAGACCTCCTTGGCCACATGGGTGCCGCCGATCACCGCGAAGTGCACCCCGTCCCGCAGGGTGTCGATCGCGGCGGCGGTGGCGTCCCGCGCGTTGCGCATCTTGGTCGCCGGGTAGTCCATCGAGCCGGAACAGTCGACCATGATCGCCACGGCCGCGGACGGCCCCCGTCCCGGCGCGTAGAGCTGGGGCGCGGCGACCGGAGTGCCGATCGTGCCGCCGCCGGTGGCGGTCACCGTGACGATCGCGTTGACCTCGTTGCCGTCGGCCGGCAGGTACTCGTTCTGGTACACGTCCACCGAGAACTGCGGCACGTTCGACTTCGCGAAATTGGCCATGCCTACTCAAATCCCCCTCAAAACCCCACAGTTGGCGGGGCGATGACGTCATACGAACCGGTCCCCTCCGGTCCGTCCGTGCGCTGCCGTGCGTTCCCCGGGTACGGCCTCAGGCCGATCCTGCCCCCTGAGGCAGGGCCGGGAACGGCACGACGGCCACTGTTACGTTGTCGTGGCCCCCGCCGTCCAGGGCGTGGCCGACCAGAACCTGGGCGCTGTGCAGCGGGCGGACGGCCGCGTCCGGCGGGACGACCTCGGCCATGTCCTCGGCCGCCTCCGCGTAGTTCCACAGCCCGTCGGTGCACACCACCACTACACCCGGCCGGTCCGGCTTGAAGGAAGCCGTGTGCGGCTCCAGTTCGTAGGCGTCCGCGCCGAGCCAGCCGGTGATCGCGTGGGCGCGCTCGTCTGCGTAGGCCTCGGCCTCGTTCATCAGGCCCGCGGCGACCATCTGCGCGGCCCACGAGTCGTCCTCGGTGAGCCGGGCCGGCGGTGAGGCGCGGTCCACCGGGACCCAGTAGGCGCGGCTGTCGCCGACCCAGCCGACCACCAGCAGTCCCGCGGTCACCACGGAGCCGACGATGGTGCAGGCCGGCGCGTTCTGGTGCGGGGCGTGCTCGCGGGCCGTGGCGGGCTCGTCGGCCAGCGCGTTGACGGCCTGCGAGGCGGCGACGATCGCGTCGTGCAGCGCCTGCTGCGGGTGGGTGCCGCGGGGCAGGGCGGCCAGCAGCGACTCGGTGGCGACCCGGGCCGCGGCGAGCGAGGCGTCGTCGGGGCGGGTCGCCGAGGAGACGCCGTCGCAGACGATCGCCACCGACGCGGGCGAGCCGTCGGGCAGGGTGGCGAGGCCGATGCCGAACGCGTCCTCGTTGCGGTGGTGGCGCAGACCCCGGTCGCTGACGGCGGCCAGCGGGCCGCACTCCTGCTCCATGTGGTCGCGCTCGCGGGGCTGGGCGTGCCCGCAGTTCTCGCAGTAGCCGTCCCGGTCCACGCGGCCCGCCCGGCAGGCCACGCACACCTTGGCCTCGGCCGCAGGACCGGCCTGCTCGGCCAGCCGCGGGTCCGGTGCCTGCAGCGGGTACTCGTCCGGCTCCGGCGGCCGGTCGAAGCGCACCCCGGAGGCCGGCGAGACCGGCGATCCGGTGGGCGGACCGGTCGGCAGCCCGGCGGCCTGGGGCAGCGACGGGGGGTGCTGCGGGGGCAGCGGGGTGCCGCCCGAGTCCGTGCCGCGCAGATCCGTCGGCAGATGGGTCGCCCCGGGCGTGCTCGAACTGCTCGGCTCGGGGGCGACGGGCCAGGCCACGCCGTCGTCACCGGACGGCAGATCCGTGCCGTTCAGCATGACCGTGGGGTGGTCGTCGGGCGGTGCGGGCACCGCGGACAGGTCGTATCCGCACGCACCGCAGAAGCGGTCGCCCGACTCGAGCGGCCACTCGCAGCTCGGGCACGCGGACAGCTGGGGCATCTGCGACATCAGCTACACCCACGTCCGGGGGCGGTAACGGTTGGCACGTTCCACCAGGTCGATCCTCTCCTCGCCGCCCCGCGCCAGCCGGGCCAGCGTGCGGTACGAACGCTCCAGGCCGAAGCGGAGGCCCCGCTCGTCCAGGTCGCTGCCGAGCAGCACCCGCCGCGCGGGCGCCGAACCCTGGCCTCCGGAGAGTATCCAGTCCAGCGCGCAGCCGAGGACCTCGGCCGACAACTGCTCCCGGCGAGCCGGGTCCAGACCGTACGCGTCCAGCGCCTCGACCTGCCCCGCGGCGGCGCTCAGGTCGTCCAGGAAGGGTACGTCCGCGGCGACCGCCGTGCGTTGACGCAGCCGCGCCCGTACGGCGGCCACGCGCGCGGCCGTGTAGTGGATGGACGACTCCGGCACCGACTCCAGCGTCCGTACGGCCCCTGCGCGGTCCCCGCTGGCCAGCTGGACGCGGGCCAGCGCGAAGGCGGAGCTGACATAGCTGGGGTCGGTCGACCAGACCAGGCGGTAGTACTCGGCCGCGTTGTCCAGCTGCCCCAGCACCTCCGCGCACAGCCCGAGGGCCAGCTTGGGGGCGATCTCGCCGGGGAAGGCGTCGTAGATCGCGTCGAAGGCGAGCGCGGCGCCCTCCTGGTCGCCGGTGACCAGGGCGGCGGCGCCCCGGTACCAGACCACCCGCCAGTCGTCGGGGCGCTCGCTCTCCAGGGCCTGCAGGGCGTTCAGCGCGGTCGCCGAGTCGCCGTTCTCCAGCCAGGCGCGGATCTGCCGCAGCCGGGTCTCGGCCGACTGGGCGGGGGCGGCGGCCAGGGCGCCGAGCAGCTCGGTCGCCGCGGTGGTCATCAGACCCGCGAGGAAGCCCGCGTTGGGGTCGGCGGGGTCGACGTGCGGGACCGGCAGGGCGAGCGCGGCGGCCGGTGAGTCGACCGACTTGACCAGCGCGGGAGTGTCGGCCGAGGCGAGCTCGGGCTGCGGCTGCCGCGCTGTCGCCCGGGCGCCGAGGCGCGAGACCTCGCCGGTCAGCTTCGGGAACAACTCCGCGTCCGTGACCTTCAGTTCGGGCCCGAACAGCGTCGACACGGCCGGCCGGGCGCGGCCCGTCTGCAGCGAGACGACCTCGCGCAGCACGCCGGTCAGCTGCTCGGCCATCTCCTGCGCGGAGGCGAACCGGCGGGCCGGGTCGGGGTCGGTGGCGCGGACCAGGAGCCGGTAGAAGGACTCGTACTGGCGGAAGACCTCGATGTTGTCGGGGTCGGGCAGGGAGTCCACGAAGACGTTCGTGTAGCCCTGGAAGTCGAAGGTCATCACCGCGAGGGTGCGGGCGACCGTGTACAGGTCGCTGGCCACCGACGGGCCGACCTCCGCGACCTCCGGCGCCTGGTAGCCCACCGTGCCGTAGATGGCCGACTCGTCGTCGTCCATCCTGCGCACCGCGCCCATGTCGATCAGCTTCAGCTGGTCCTCGGTCTGGATCGCGTTGTCGACCTTGAAGTCGCAGTACAGGAGGTTGCGGCTGTGCAGATGGCCGAGCGCCTCAAGCGCCTCGATGCCGTACGCGCACGCCTGCTCCACCGGCAGCGGGTCGCGCTTGCCCTCGGGCGTGCGGCGGTCGTTGGCGATCTCCTTCAGCGACTTGCCGCCGACGTACTCCATGACGATGTAGCCGTCGAGCGAGCCGGTGCGCTGGTCGAGGTGCTCCACGAAGTTGTAGATCCGCACGATGTTGGAGTGCTCGATCTCCGCCAGGAACCGCCGCTCGGAGATCGCCGCCGCCATCGCGTCCTGGTCACCGGTGTCCAGCAGGCCCTTGAGCACGACCCAGCGGTCCGACACCGCGCGGTCCACGGCCAGGTAGACCCAGCCGAGCCCGCCGTGCGCCAGACAGCCGACCACCTCGTACTGGCCGTGCACCACATCGCCCGCGGCCAGCTTCGGCGTGAACGAGTACGGGTTGCCGCACTTGGTGCAGAAGCCCTCCGTGCGCCCGGGGGAGTCGCCGCGCGAACGCCCCACCGGCGCCCCGCAGTCCGAACGCGAGCAGAACCGCTTGCGCTCGGGCACCTCCGGGTTGTCCTGCACCATCGCGCGCGGATCGGGCCGCGGCACGTCCGGCACCTGCACCAGACCGACCCCGAGCCGGCCGCGGCCGCTGGTGCCGGTACTGGAGCCGGAACTGCGCACCGACACCGAACGGCCAGTCGAGCCGCCCGACACGGACCGCGACAGCCGGCCCGACACCGAGCGCCGCGACTTCGCCGACTGCGACGACGTACGCGAACTGGCACGGCTGCTGGAGCGTGAACTGGCGCTGTTCGCCGAGCCCTTGCGGCCGCCGGTCAGTCCGGTGGGCGGCGAGCTGACCATGCCGTCCGCCGAGACCACCGGGGCCAGGCCGCACGTGTCGCAGTACAGCTCGCCGCCGCCCACGTCCTCGTACGTGCCCTCGCAGTCCGGCCGCTGGCACTTCTGTTCCGCCTGACTCATGACGACGCTGCCCCCTTCGAGTCGCTCATGCTCCCGGCCCCCTACGGTCCTGCGGTCCGCCCTGGTCCGCCGCGCGGGGCGCGGTGAGCAGTTCGGCCGCCGCGTGCTGGTAGCGCAGGACGGCCTGTTCGGCCACCCGCAGATCGCAGGGCGCGCTCCACAGCATGCGGCGCGCCGCGTCGTACCGCTCGATGAGGAACCGGTCCTCCGCGAGCCCGTGCCGGGCGACCTTCGCCTTGTACGCGTCCAGCCGGCCGCGCAACTCCGCGCGCACCGCGAGCGGTTGGGTGACCGCGCTCAACGACTCGCGGGCGCGCAGCAGTTCGTCCTCCGCCTTCTGCTCCAGGGACTCCAGGAGCGGCGAGAGCCGGTGCCACTGGGCGTGCCTGCGGTACTCGGCAGCGGTCGCCAACTGCTCCTGCAGCACGGTCGGCGGCCCGCTGACCACCGGCACCTCCGTGGCGGCGATCTTCGCCAGGACCTCACCGCGCGCGGTGCGCGCCTCGGCGAGCGTGCGGTCCGCGCGCGAGAGCACGTCCCGCAGCCTGACCAGCCGCTGCTCCGCGTCCTGCCGGACGGTGAGCACGGCGTCGATCTCCCGGCGCACGTCCTCCAGGGCGCGCGCCTCACGGTCGTACACCGTCGTGTCGGGACGGCCGCCGCCCGGGGCCGAACTCCCCTGCGCGGCCACCCAGTAGGCGAGCGGGTCGGACACCACCTGCTCGCGCAGCGAGGTCAGGGTGCGGGTGATGCGCTCCAGGTCGTCGCCCGCCGGGTGCTCACCGGGGCGCACACCGACGGAGTGGGCGAGCTTGCGGGTGCGCTGCAACTCCGCGGCCAGTAAATCGATCCGGGCGGGCAGCGCCGACCACACCGCGTCGGCGGCGACGACCATGTCCAGGCTCGTCGCGTACAGCTCGTTCATCCGCTCCACGAGCGTGACCAGCGAGAAGCGGTGGCTGAGCTTGCCGGCGGAGCCCAGCGTCGGCGCGTTCGCCGTGGCCTCCGTGGACACCGAGCCGGCGACCGTGACGCACTCGCCGCGCAGCAGCTCCGTCAGCTCCACCAGGTCCTCACGGCTGGACCAGCGGCGCCGGGAGCGGATGTCCCGGGCGGAGCGCAACGCGCCGCTGTACGCGTCGAAGTACGCCCACAGCAGCGTGATCGACGCGTCCGCGGACGCCCAGCGCTCCTTGGTGGTGCCCGTCAGCTCGGCGCCTTCGAGGAGTCTGCGGCCCGCGTGGTCCTGCAGGGCGAGCAGCGAGGTCTCGACCGCCTCGTGCTCCGCGCCGAGCCGCGCCAGCGCACGGTCCACCTCGTCCCGGTCCATCACCGGCCCGGCGGGGTCCGTGACGCCCATCGATCACCTCTCGCTGCTGTCGTGTGCCGTTGTCCGTGGTCTCGCCGTGTTCCGTCAATCGTCCGTCAGTAGATGGTCGTTCACTTGTAGTGCGCCACGGGAGGGGTCGCCGAGGTCGACTTCTTCTCGCCCTGGTCCAGGGTCGCGTGCAGCCATTTCGCGTACGACGCCTGCCAGCCGCCGTCGTCGATGTAGTCCCGCAGGGTGCGGTTGACCTGGCGTACCAGATCGTCGGCCTTCTGGTTCATCGCCACGCCGTAGTACTCGTTGGTGAACGGCGCGCCCTTGAGCTCCACCGCCGGGTCCTGCGCGGCCTGGCTCGCGGCGAGCGCGCCGTCCGTCACCACCGCGTCGACCTCGCCGAGCTGCAACTTCACCAGGCAGTCGAGCTGGTTGGGGACCACGGTCTTGATGTCGGTGTCGGCGGGCAGGGTGCCGGCCGTCTTGTCGGCCTCCAGCCGCTCCAGCGCCGTCGACGTCGCGGCCGAGCAGATCCTCTTGCCGGCCAGCGTGTCGTTGTACCCCGTGATCGTCGAGGTCTTGGGCGCCAGGACCTGCTGGCCGGTCTTGAAGTAGGGCGCGGAGAACGCGACTTGCTCCAGCCGCTTGCAGGTGATCGTCATGGTGCGGACCACCATGTCGACCTCGCCCTTCTGGACCGCCTCGATCCGGCGACTGGTCGGTATCGCCTTGAACGAGACCGCGTCCGGGTTGCCGAGGATGTCCTGGGCGATCCGGTGGACGAGATCGATGTCGAAGCCCTCCAGCGCGCCGGAGGCGTTGGTCGGGTCGAGGTAGCCCCAGCGGTAGCTGTTGGTGTCGACGCCGACGATCAGCCGCCGGTCCGTGCCCGTGCGGGCCTTGATCCTGTCGATCGTCTCGGTGGCACCGCCGCCCGTCGGCGAGAGGCTCCGGTCCTGCGGGTTGGTGCACTCCTCCGCCTTGGCCTGCCGGCCGTCGGCGACGCCCTGGCCGCCGGTGCCGACGGAGCCGTCCGCGCCCTTGGACTGCGCCAGGGGGACGAGCACGAAGACCACGGTGAGCGCGCAGGCGACCGCCATCGCACCCACCCCGCCCCAGCCCCGGAGGCTGGACCGCAGACGCTGTGACAGACGGTGTGCGTTCATCCTCACGCCCCCTTTCGGAGCCTTCCCCCGACCCGACTTCCCCCGAATCCTGTTCACCACGGCCCTGTTCACCGGTACTCCGACAGCCTGCGCCCGATGCCGAGCACCGCGCCGGCCGCGGCCAGCACCGCGAGCACCGCGGCCCCGTACGGCAGCCCGTTGAACGCGTCCCGGCCGCCGCTCGCGGCCTGCTCGAACTCGCCCTGCTCATGGTCGATCGCCGTCCGCAGCGCCTTGTCGACGTTGTCGAAGCACACGCTCGTCGGGTCCTTGCCGACCCCTATGACCTTGTCCCGGGCCTGCTGGTAGTTGCCCGCGTCGCTCAGCCCCTGGGCCACCCCGTGCCGGTCCTTCCACGCCTTCATGAAGCTGTTGGCGTCCGCGACCGGCTTCTTGCCCGCCGAGTCGTCGGCGAGGGAGTCGGCCTTGTCGAGCGCCGAGGCGAGCTGGCCGATCTCGGTGTCGTAGCCCACCGCGTACGCGTCCAGGGTCTGGTCGCCGACCTGCTTGGTGTCGGCGCCCCGGCGGATCAGGCTGAGGTTCTCGTCGCTGCGGGCCGTCAGGGAGGCGATGCGGGCGTCCTGGAGGACGTTGAGGGAGCGCACGCCGTGCTCGTAGGAGTCGTTCAGGCCCGCGCGGGCGACCGTGTGGCCGACGACCAGCCAGAGCAGGACCACCACGCAGGCGCCCGAGGCGGTGACCAGGCCGTGGTTCAACACCCGGTTGGTGCGCTGGTAGTTGCGCCGCTGGGCCCAGACCAGGGCGGCCAGCACGGCGACGCCGAGGCCGAGCGCGGCCCACGGGAACGCCTTCGCGTCCGCGTAGTCCGACTGCAGCCGCTGGTTCTCCCAGGTGTAGAGGTCCTGGGCCTTCGGCAGCATCTGCTGCTGCATCTTCTCGTTGGCCGCGCGCAGATAGGCGCCGCCCACCGGGAAGCCCTGCCGGTTGTTGGCCCGGGCCGTCTCGACCAGGCCCTTGTACTCCGGCAGTTGCTCGTTCAGGTCGGCGATGGCGTTCGCCGATTCGGATCCGGCCTCCGAGTTGGCGGCGGCCTTCACCAGCTTGGCCGCCGCCTCGCGTATGTCCTTCTCGTACGCCTGCCGCGTCGCGGGCTTCTCCTGGAGGCCCGCCAGATAGCCGCTGGCCGCCGCGGTGTTGGCGTCGGCCAGCGCGCGGTAGATGTCGGCCGCGTCGGAGCTGAGCGGCTGGCTGCGGTTGAGGACGTCGTCGGCGGCGGCCGCCCGGTCCGACATCTGCCAGGCGGTGATCGCGCCGAAGAGGACGACCAGCAGGGCGAGCAGCGCGCCGATGATCCGCAGCCGCCCCGGCTCGGTGGTCGCCGCGGCACGCAGCCGGTCGGCGCCCTCGGCGAAGGCCGTACGGCGCGCGGGACCGGGCCCGGGCGCGGCGGGCGAACCCGATGGCGCCGCGGGCGGCACGGGCTGTCCCTGCTGCGGCGGCACGACCGGCATCGTGGGCAGGCCGGAACCCGGTGGCGCCGTGGTGCTCTTCGGCGGGTGTGTCACTTCGACCTCCCCCATGGTCATCGTCGCCGCAAGTATCGCCGCACGCACCGACATCCGCACCGGCCTTCACTGGATCTTGATCCGATCGCAGCCGGTGGATCGCGGTTCAGTAGCCGGTATACCGGTACGGCGCGACGCCCGCAGCACCCCCTGCCCATGAATACGCCGCCGGAATCAGTTCGGTTCCCGCGACCTCACCCCTCGAAGTGCGCCCGCACGCGCCGGTGCACCTCGGCAGCCGCTCCCACCCGGTCCAGACCCAGCAGCGCCGCCCCCAGCACCGGGCTCGCCGTGACCACCGTCGGCACCGCCTTCGGCGCCCGCACCGCCAGCAAGTCCCTTATGCCGTCGTTGAGTTGGGGGTGCTGCGCGGCCAGCACACCGCCGCCGAGGAGTACCGGGGTCTCCTCCGCCAGCAGGTCGAGCCGGGTCAGGGCCACCGTCGCCATGGTCACCACCTCGTCCGCGAGCCGGTCCACCAGCGCGCGGGCGACCGGGTCGCCGTCGGCCGCGGTGGCGAACAGGACCGGCGTCAGCTCGTGCCGCCGCGCGTACGCGACCTCCTCCAGGTGCAGCGCCTCGATCAGCGCGAGCATGGTGGTGCGGCCGAAGTGGGCGGGCAGGGCACGCGCCAGCGCCGTCGGCTCGCCGCGGCCGTCCTCGGCCCGGGCGGCGAACCACAGGGCCTCCTCCGCCAGGCCCCAACCACCGCCCCAGTCACCGGAGATGCGGCCGATCGCGGGGAAGCGGGCGGTGCGGCCGTCGGGGCGCATGCCGACGCAGTTGATGCCCGCCCCGCACACCACGGCGACCCCGCGCGGCTCGGTGATGCCGGCCCGCAGGATGGCGAACGTGTCGTTGCGGACCTCCGTGCCGGCGCCCCAGCCGCGTGCGTGCAGCGCCGCCGCCAACTGCTCCTCCTCCACCGGGAAGTCGGCGTTGGCGAGACAGGCGGAGACATGCTCGACCGACTCCACCCCGGCCGCGGCGAAGGCCTCCTCCACCGCCGCCGCCACGGAGTCCACGGCCGTCTCGATCCCCACCGTGGGCGGCCGGAACCCGCCGCCGCGGGCCGTGGCGAGGATCTCCCCGTCGGCCGCCACGACCGCGACGTCGGTCTTGCTGTTGCCGGCGTCGACGGCGAGGACACGTGCGGTCATGCCCACGCGAGATGCTCCTGGTTGTGTGCGATCAGCTGGTCGGTGAGGGTCTCGGCGTACTCGAACTGGCCGATGAGGGGATGCGCGAGCAGTGCCTTGAACACCCGGTCGCGGCCGCCGCGCAGGGCGGCCTCCAGCGCCAGGTCCTCGTAGGCGGTCACGTTCGCCATCAGGCCCGCGTACAGCGGGTCGACGGCGGCCACCGGCAGCGGGGTCGGGCCCTGCGGGCCGACGGCCGCCTGCACCTCGATCACCGCGTCGTCGGGCAGGAAGGGCAGCGTGCCCCGGTTGTAGGCGTTCACCACCTGGTACGGGGATCCGCCCGCGCCCAGCAGCGAGGCCGCGAGGTCCACCGCCGCCTCCGAGTAGTAGGCGCCGCCCCGCTTGGCCAGCAGCTCCGGCTTCTCGTCCAGCGTCGGGTCGCCGTACATCGTCAGCAACTGCCGCTCCATCTCCGCCACTTCGGCGGCCCGCGAGGGCTTGGTTCGCAGCTCGCGGACGACCTCGTCATGGGCGTAGAAGTAGCGCAGGTAGTACGACGGGACCACGCCGAGCCGGTCCAGCAGGACGCGCGGCAGGTGCAGGTCCTCCGCGATCGCGTCGGCGTGCTCGGCCAGCAGCTTGGGCAGCACGTTCTCGCCCTCGGGGCCGCCCAGGCGCACACCGGTCTCCCAGGTGAGGTGGTTGAGGCCCACGTGGTCGAGGTGGATGTCGGTCGGTGCGACCCCGAGCATCCCGGCGAACTTCCGCTGGAAGCCGATCGCCACGTTGCACAGCCCGACCGCCTTGTGGCCGGCCTGGAGCAGCGCGCGGGTCACGATCCCCACCGGGTTGGTGAAGTCGATGATCCAGGCGTCCGGGTTGGCCCGGCGGACCCGCTCCGCGATGTCCAGGACCACCGGGACCGTGCGCAGCGCCTTGGCCAGGCCGCCCGCGCCGGTGGTCTCCTGGCCGACGCAGCCGCACTCCAGCGGCCAGGTCTCGTCCTGCTGCCGGGCCGCCTGGCCGCCGACGCGCAGTTGCAGCAGCACCGCGTCGGCGCCGTCCACGCCCGCGTCCAGGTCGGAGCTGGTGACGATCTTCCCGTCGTGGCCCTGCTTGGCGAAGATCCGCCGGGCCAGCCCGCCGACCAGTTCGAGCCGGTCGGCGGCCGGGTCGACCAGCACGAGTTCCTCGATGGGCAGGGTGTCCCGCAACCGGGCGAAGCCGTCGATCAGTTCGGGTGTGTAGGTCGAGCCTCCGCCGACCACGGTGAGTTTCATATTGGGGTTAACCCTTCACTCCTGTGAGCGTGACGCCCTCGACGAACGCCTTCTGGGCGAAGAAGAAGACGAGGATCACGGGGGCCATGACCAGGACGGTCGCGGCCATGGTCAGATTCCAGTCGGTGTGGTGCGCGCCCTTGAAGGACTCCAGGCCGTAACTCAGTGTCCAGGCGCCCGGGTTCTCGGACGCGTAGATCTGGGGGCCGAAGTAGTCGTTCCAGGCGTAGAAGAACTGGAAGAGCGCGACGGCCGCGATGCCGGGCTTGGCCATCGGGATCACCACCCGCAGCAGGGTGCGCAGTTCGCCGCAGCCGTCGACCTTCGCCGCGTCGAGATACTCGTTCGGGATGGTCAGCAGGAACTGGCGCAGCAGGAAGATGGTGAACGCGTCGCCGAACGCCATCGGGATGATCAGCGGCCACAGCGTGCCGGACAGGTCCAGCTGCTTCGCCCAGAACAGGTACATCGGGATGATGACCACCTGCGGCGGCAGCATCATCATCGAGATGACCAGCATCAGGGAGAGATTCCGGCCCCGGAAGCGGAACTTGGCGAGCGCGTACGCCACCGGGATCGACGACACGACACTCAGGACGGTGCCGAGACCGGCGTAGATCAGGGTGTTCTTCCACCAGGTCAGGAAGCCCGGGGTGTCGAAGACCTTCTTGTAGTTGCCCCACTCCCAGGTGTGCGGGATCAGATCGCGGCTGAGGGCCTGGGTGTCGCTCATCAGCGAGGTCAGGAACACGAACACGAACGGGAGCACGAAGAAGAGCGCGGCCGCGACACCGAGCGAGTGGATCGCGATCCACTCAAGGAGTGCCCGGCGGCGGGCGGTGCGTTCGGCGGGGGAGGCCGGGGTCCCCAACTCCACCGGCTTGTCCAGGACTTGGGTCATGGTCAGTCACCTGCCAGGTTGAGACCGCCCCGCCGCCGCATCAGCAGCGCGGTGAACGCCATCGACAGGACGAAGAGGACGAGGGCGACGACGCACGCGGAGCCGTAGTCGAAGCGCTGGAAGCCGAGGTTGTAGACGAGCTGGGGGAGGGTGAGCGTGGACTTCTCCGGATAGCCGGGCTCGAACTGCGTGCCGGCGCCCTGGATCACGCCCGAGGCGACCTTCCCCGCGATCAACGGCTGGGTGTAGTACTGCATCGCCTGGATCACGCCGGTGACCACCGCGAACATGACGATCGGCGAGATGTTGGGCAGCGTGACGAACCGGAACCGCTGCCAGGCGGAGGCGCCGTCCAACTCGGCCGCCTCGTACTGCTCCTTGGGCACGTCGAGCAGCGCGGCCATGAAGATGACCATGAGGTCGCCGATGCCCCACAGGGCGAGCAGGGTGAGGGCCGGCTTGGACCAGGTGGGGTCGTTGAACCAGCCCGGGGCCGGGATGCCGATCTTCTCCAGGATCGAGTTGACCGGTCCCGTACCGGGGTTGAGCAGGAAGGCGAACGCCATCGTGGCCGCCACCGGCGGGGCGAGGTAGGGCAGGTAGAACAGGGTTCGGAAGACGCCCGTGGCCGTCTTGATCTTGGTGATCAGCAGACCGACACCGAGCCCGAACAGCACCCGCAGGGTCACCGTGATCACGACCAGCCACAGCGTGTTGCGCAGGGCGGGCCAGAACAGGGGGTAGTGCTCGAAGACGTACGTCCAGTTCTTCGTGCCGCTCCACGTCGGCGGTTTGAAGCCGTCGTAGTGCATGAAGGAGAAGTAGATCGTCGAGATCATCGGGTACGCGAAGAACACCGCGAACCCGATCAACCAGGGCGACATGAAGGCGAGAGTACGAAGCGCCGATCGACGGCGCTTCGACGCCAGAGTGATCGTGGACATCTACTTCGCCTGCGCGATGTCCGTGTCGATCTGCTTGGCCGTGCTCTCCAGGCCGGACTTGAGGTCCTTCGCCTTGCCGCTCTCGTAGTCGTAGCCGAAGTTCTGGATCGTCACCAGGTACTGGCCGCCGTTGATGGAGGCCGGGCTGGTGGTCGAGTTCGGGTTCGCGGCGATGTCCAGGAAGGTCTTGAAGCGCGGGTCGTACTTCAGCTTCGGGGACTTCAGGGCGGCCAGTGTCGAGGGCACGTTGTGGATGTCGTTGGCGAAGCCGACCACCGCGTCCGTGTCCGTGGTCATGTACTTCACCAGCTCCCAGGCCGCGTTCTGCTTGTGGCTGGTGGCGGCGATGCCGGCGATGGTGCCGGTGATGTAGCCCTTGCCGTACTGGTCGGCCTGGTCGTCCGGGACGGGCAGCGGGGCCACGCCGATCTCGAACTTGGGCTTGGCGTCCAGGGCCATGCCCAGGCGCCACTCACCGTCCAGCTGCATGGCGACCTGGCCGGTGTGGAAGGGGTGCTTGGCGCCCCACTCGTCGCCGAGCGTGGCGCGGTACTTCTCCAGCTTCTGGAATCCGCCGAGTTCGTCCACGAGCTTCTTCTGCAGCTCGAAACCGGCCGTGAACGCCGGGTCCTTGGCGAGGTTCGACTTGCCGCTGGAGTCGAAGTACGTCGGCGAGAACTGCCCGAAGTAGTGCTCGGTCGTGCTCTCCCAGCCGTGGTAGTTCGGCATGAACCCGAGCTGCTTGTAGCTGTCGCCGTCGGAGATCGTCAGCTTCTTGGCGTCGGCCTCGAACTCGGTCCAGGTCTTCGGCGGGGTCTTGATGCCGGCCTTCGCGAACGCCGTCTTGTTGTAGTAGAGGCCGTAGGCGTCACCGAGCAGCGGCACCGTGCAGCGGTTGCCGTCGAACTGGGTGTACTCGTTCATCGCCTTCGGGAACGTCGTCTCCGGGTCGATGTCGGCCTTCTTGAAGAAGGGGTTGAGATCGATCAGGGCGCCCGAGGAGCAGAACTTGCCGACGTTGTTCGTGGTGCTCGACCTTGTTCTGGGTGGCGATGCCGGCGTGGTCCATGCCCGGCAGCCACAGCGCCTCGAAGCCCTGCATGCGCTTGCGGCGGGTGAGGGC
>NZ_JBSFLV010000159.1:0-20399 GCF_053599215.1 Streptomyces sp. NPDC001002
CGATGGTGTACGCCTACAGCGAGAACTACGTGCTGCCCATCTCGCACGACGAAGTCGTGCACGGCAAGGGCTCGTTGGTCTCCAAGATGCCCGGTGACTGGTGGCAGCAGCGGGCCAACCTCCGCGCCTACCTCGCCTTCATGTGGGCCCACCCCGGCAAGCAACTCCTCTTCATGGGCCAGGAGTTCGCCCAAGGAGCCGAATGGTCCGAGGCCCACGGCCCCGACTGGTGGCTCCTCGACCCGGCGTACGGGGCGGTGGCCGATCATGCCGGGGTCAGGGATCTGGTCCGTGATCTCAACACCCGGTATCGCGAGACGTCCGCCTTGTGGCAGCGCGACACCGACCCCGAGGGCTTCCGCTGGGTCGCGGGGGACGCGGCCGAGGACAACGTCTTCGCGTTCCTGCGCTACGACGCCGAAGGCGCTCCCCTCCTCGCCGTCTCCAACCTCTCCCCCGTCGTCCGCCACGACTACCGCCTCGCCGTCCGGGACGACATCCCCGCCTGGCAGGAGATCCTCAACACCGACCTGGCCCGGTACGGCGGCAGCGACGTCACCGACCCCGGCCCGGTCAAGACGGACGACGGGTACGTCCTGCTCACTCTGCCCCCGCTGGCCACGGTCTGGCTGACACCCCTGCCCATGTGAAGCCCCCGCCCAGGTGTCCGAACGCCCTTTCGGGGCAGTCGGGTCGTACACCACAGAGGGGCGGCACCACGTGCGGACAGTCGGAGTGGAGGAGGAGCTCCTCCTGGTCGACCCGGAAACGGGTGAGCCGAAGGCCCTGGCGGCCGCGGTGCTCGCGCGCGCCGACCTGGACAGCGAGGTCTTCGAGGAGGAACTGCACACCCAGATGGTCGAGTTCGCCACCCAGCCCCGTGCGGACATGGCGGAGCTCGGCGCGGAGATCGTCCGCTGCCGCAAGGACGCGGCGCAGCACGCCGGGGAGATCGGCTGCACCGTCGCCGCGCTGGCCACCTCGCCGCTGAGCGTGAGCCCTTCGGTCGGCGTCGGCCGCCGCTATCAGTGGATGGCGGAGCAGTACGGCATCGCCACCCAGGAACAGCTCGTGTGCGGCTGCCATGTGCATGTGTCCGTGGAGTCCGACGAGGAGGGCGTGGCGGTCCTCGACCGGATCCGTCCCTGGCTGTCGGTGCTGTCCGCGCTGAGCGCCAACTCGCCGTTCTGGCAGGGCAAGGACACCAGTTACAGCAGCTATCGCAGCCGGGTGTGGCAGCGGTGGCCGTCGGCGGGTCCCACCGAGGTCTTCGGTTCGGCCGAGCGCTACCACCGGCGGGTCGCCGACATGGTCTCCACCGGGGTGATCCTGGACGACGGGATGATCTACTTCGACGCCCGGCTGTCCGCGACCTACCCGACGGTCGAGATCCGGGTCGCGGACGTGTGCCTGCACGCCGAGACGGCCGCTCTCATCGCCACGCTCATCCGCGGTCTCGTGGAGACGGCGGCGCGGGAGTGGCGGGCGGAGGGCGACCCGCTCGTACAGAGTGTGAGCCTGCTCCGGCTGGCAGCCTGGCAGGCCGCACGGGCAGGTCTGGAGGGCGAGTTGCTGCACCCGGAGACCATGCGGCGGCTGCCCGCGCGGACCGTGCTGCAGGCCCTGCTGGACCATGTCTCGGACGCGCTCTCCGAGACCGGCGACCTCGACCGCGCCCGGGCCGGCGTCGAGGAGTCGCTGGGGCGGGGGAACGGCGCTCGGGTGCAGCGCGAGGTGATGGCGCGGACCGGGAGTCTGCGGGACGTGGTCGCCGAATGCGTGCGCCGTACCCAGGGACATTGAGGCCCGTATCGGTCGGCGGAGATCACGAACGCGTCTACTTGGCCGTTCCCGGCGCCGATCGCTCCGACCTGGGCTAGATTCGAGCACCGCCGACACAGTTCATACTCGGCGTAGTTACAGCCCGTACACGTCAGGAGCAGCGCAATGCGCGACTTCGCCCTCGCTCCCTCCACCGTCTCGTCCCACAGCGGCGGACTCGCCGACAGCATCTTCGACACGGCGGTCCACAACCCCACGCTTCCCCTGCTCGCCCGTCGCTCCAGCCCCTCCTCGACCGTCTGGGAGGAGGTGACAGCCGTGGAAGTGCGGGACGAGGTGGTCGACTTGGCGAAGGGTCTCATCGCGTCCGGCATCTCGCCCGGCCACCGCGTGGCGATCATGGCGCGCACCCGGTACGAGTGGACGGTGCTCAGCTACGCGCTGTGGGCCGTCGGTGCCGAGGTCGTCCCGATCTACCCGACGTCCTCGCGCGACCAGGTGGAGTGGATCCTGCGGGACGCCGGCTGTGTGGCCGTGGTCGTGGAGGACGAGCAGGCGGTGATGACGGTCGGCTCGGTGTGCGGGTCGCTCGGACAGCTGCGTCACGTCTGGCAGTTGGACGCTGGGGCGCTGGACGACCTGGTCCAGCGGGGCGAGTTCATCCCGATCGCCACGGTCGACTCGCTGCGGCGCATCGTGCTGCCGGACTCCACCGCGGTCGTCGCCTACACCTCCGGCACCAGCGGGCACCCCATGGGCTGCGCGCTCAGCCACCGCAATCTGGCGAGCCCCTGCGACACACTGCTGGCCGGCTGGGGCCACACGGCGGCGGCGCCCGGCGAACAGGGCTCCGTGCTGGCCTTCCTGCCCTTCTCCCACGTGTACGGCCTCATGATCCAGAGCATCTGCATCCGCGGCGGCCTGCTCATGGGCCACGAGCCCGAACTGAGCGGCGAGGCCCTGGTGTCGGCGCTGCGCTCGTTCCGGCCGACGTACTTCTACGCCGTACCGTCGGTCTTCGAGAAGATCTACAAGAACTTCCTGCGTACGTCCCAACAGGCGGGCCGCGGTGTCCTGTTCGAGCGGGCGGCCGACACGGCACGGGACTTCGCCGCCGCTCTTGAGCGCCAGCGGCTCGGCGGCGGTTCGGGTCCGGGCCTCGACCTGCGGCTGCAGCACGCGCTGTACGAGCGGACGGTGTACCGCAGACTCCGGGCCGTGCTGGGCGGCAGAGTGGGGCGGGCGACGTCCGGCGGTTCGCCGTTGAACCGCGAACTCTCCCTGTTCTACGAGGGCATCGGTGTCTACGTGCACGACGGGTACGGGCTGACCGAGACCAGTGGCGCGGTGTCCATGCAGCCGCTGGGCCGGGAGAAGTCCGGGACGGTCGGGCAGGCGCTGCCGGGCATGGACGTCATGCTGGCCGAGGACGGCGAGATCCTGGTGCGCGGTCCGTCGGTGTTCCAGGGCTACGTCAACGACGAGGCCACGACGCGGGCCGCGCTGCGGGGTGGCTGGCTGGCCACCGGGGACCTCGGCTGGCTGGACAACGACGGCTATCTGACGATCACCGGCCGCAAGAAGGACATCATCATCACCAGCAGCGGCAAGAGCGTCGCCCCGGCGGCCCTTGAGCAGCGGCTGAGGATGCATCCGCTGGTCCATCAGGCGGTGGTCGTCGGCGACAACCGGCCCTGTGTCGGCGCCCTGATCACCCTCGACCCGGAGTTCCTGGCGTACTGGCGCGGTTCGCTGTCCCTGCAGAGCGACACGCCGAGCCGGGAGGCGCGGGAGGAGAACGCGCTGCGGGAGGAGATCGGGCGGGCCGTGGCCGCCGCCAACAGCAGCGTGTCGCGCTCGGAGTCGATCCGGGTCTTCCGGGTGCTGCCGGTTCAGTTCGACCACGCCAACGGGTTGCTGACGCCGTCCATGAAGCTGCGCAGGGACGCGATCGTGGAGCGGTACGCGTTCGAGATCGACGCCATGTACCAGGCACGCTCGCGCGCCCCGCGGCAGAACGTGCCGGACGAGCTGTCGGGCTGGGACGACGCGGACAACGTTTTCCGCTGAACACCGGTCGAGTACGGGGCGGTTGAGCGCTACTCCCCCGTGGTCAGGTGGACGACGTTGGACCGCTCGCCGAACGCGAAGGCACGGATCCGGTAGGAGGCGTGCTTCTCCTCGGGCAGGGTGACCAGGCCGGTGGAGTTGATGTCCGGGTCGAGCACGGCGACGGGCGCGTAGGCCGCGCTGCCCTCTCTGCGGATCTCCAGCAGGAAACCGTCCTCGTCGGCGGAGTTGTCGGTCCAGGTGAACAGGATGCCGTTGGCGTCCTTGACGACCGCCCGCAGACCCGTCGGCGCCCCGGCGGGCAGGGCGCGCTGTGCGCCCTGGTGTCCGGGCCGGGTGCGGGCCGGCAGCCAGTCGTGGTCGGCGTTCTCCTCGTCGGCCGTCCAGTCGCCGGCGGGGAGGTCGACGTGGACCGGGCCGGACGCGGGGCCGCGGTAGGTCCGTAGCCGGTAGTAGAAGGTCGTGTCGGGCATCAGGTCGGGATGGCGATAGGTCGTCACCTCGCGGTCCAGGTACTGGAGCACGGTGTAGGGGCCCCGCGCGGCGGTGGCGAACTCCAGCACATGGCCCGCGACCGCGGCGCGCTCGTCCCGCCACGTGAGGTCGACATCGGTGGGCGTGGTCAAGGCCGCCCGCAACGGCCGCTCCGGTTCCGCCTGTTGGGGCGTCGAGCAGGCCGACAGTGCCAGGAGCAGCACTGTCGGCACTGCGACGCGTGTGGGAACACGCATACGGCGTCGGCTACTTCCGCCAGAAGTGGACGTTGCTCCACACCACGGTGGCCGGTCCGTTGCCGCTGTCGGTGCGGTAGGCGCCGAACTTGTCGTAGAAGCTGCCGCCGGGGCTGGCGTAGGTGTGCTTGAGGGAGCCGTTGATGTAGGTGCGGTGCTGGCTCCCGACCTGGTGGACGGTGTTGACCCGGACGGTCGCGCCGACGGTGCCGGCGTTGGAGAGCGTGGTGCCGCCGTGCACCGCGTAGAGCCGGCCGCCGCGTTCGACGGCGAGCATGAAGTAGGGGCCGGACGCGGATTCGTTGAAGGTCTGCTTGAGGCTGATCCGGGTGCCGCTGAGGCTGCTGATACGGAACGAGCCCTCGAACTGGCGCGTGCCTCCCGTGTAGGTGTCGTAGCGTCGTTCAGCCCGCTGGTCACCGCTGGCCGTGGAGCAGGTGAGCTGGAACGTCAGCCCACTGATCTGTCCGCAGCCGCGTTCCTGCTCGGTGTAGCCGGGCGAGACCGACACCCAGCCGCCGGGCTCCACTTCGGCCAGGGCGTGTGGGGCGGCGAGCAGTGACGTGGCGCCCACGGTCGTGGTGACGACGAGTGCGCGCAGGCGTGTGAGCATCCTGCCTCCCGAGGAGTGTGGGGGGTGACCGCCATTCATGCGTAGTTCATGTACATGAACTTTGGTCCCTGATTTGAACAAGTGAGGGGGACGGTAGGACCAGACCAACAGACCGTCAAGAGATCGCGCGGCTCCGATCTTTCCCCTCCCATCCGGTGCGTTTCGGCGGCCGGGCGGGCATGGTTGTGCTCGACGCGTTCGTCTGCCTGCCGCGCCCAACTGGCGGAACGGCTGGGGACACGGTGGGATCGATGTGGTGCGAAGCAGCGATCCACGGGCATGCGAAGGGCGTCCGATGCAGACCGCCTGGAGCCGCAGAAAGGGATGAACACCGTGACACGACCCAGGATCCTGGTGGTCGGCGCAGGCTTCGCCGGCGTGGAGTGCGTACGCCGACTGGAGCGGAAGCTCGCGCCCGACGAGGCCGACGTCACCCTGGTGACGCCGTTCTCCTACCAGCTCTACCTGCCCCTGCTGCCCCAGGTCGCCTCCGGGGTGCTGACGCCCCAGTCGATCGCCGTCTCGCTGCGGCGCAGCAAGAAGTACCGCACCCGGATCATTCCGGGCGGCGCGATCGGCGTGGACCTCAAGTCGAAGGTCTGCGTCATCCGCACGATCACCGACGAGATCGTCAACGAGCCCTACGACTACATCGTGCTGACGCCCGGCAGCATCACCCGCACCTTCGACATCCCCGGCCTCACCGAGCACGCGTACGGGATGAAGACGCTCGCGGAAGCCGCCTATGTGCGCGACCACGTCATCTCCCAGCTCGACCTGGCCGACGCGAGCGACGACCCGGCCGAGCGCGCCTCACGGCTGCAGTTCGTGGTCGTGGGCGGCGGATACGCCGGCACGGAGACGGCGGCCTGTCTGCAGAAGCTCACCCACGCGGCGGTCAAGCGCTACCCGCGCATCGACCCGGCGCTCATCAAGTGGCACCTGATCGACATCGCCCCGAAGCTGATGCCCGAACTGGGCGACAAGCTCGGCACCAGCGCGCAGACGATCCTGCGCAAGCGCGGCATCGACATCTCGCTGGGTGTCTCCATCGCGAAGGCGGGTCCCGAGGAGGTCACCTTCACCGACGGCCGGGTGGTGCCCACCCGCACCCTGATCTGGACCGCCGGTGTCGTCGCGAGCCCGCTCATCGCCACCCTCGGCGCCGAGACGGTCCGCGGCCGCCTCGCGGTCTCCGCGGAGATGAACCTGCCGGGCCAGGACGGCGTCTTCGCGCTCGGCGACTCCGCCGCTGTGCCCGACAAGGCCAAGGACGACGACAGCGCGATCTGCCCGCCCACCGCCCAGCACGCCATGCGGCAGGGCAGGCACGTCGCCGACAACGTCATGGCGACCCTGCGGCACAAGCCGCTGACCCCGTACGTCCACAGGGACCTCGGCCTGGTCGTCGACCTCGGCGGCAAGGACGCCGTCTCCAAGCCGCTCGGCATCGAACTGCGCGGTCTGCCCGCCCAGGCCGTGGCCCGCGGCTACCACTGGTCGGCGCTGCGCACAGGCGTCGCCAAGACCCGCGTGATGACCAACTGGGTGCTCAACGCGGTCGCGGGCGACGATTTCGTCCGCACCGGCTTCCAGTCCCGCAAGCCCGCCACGCTGAAGGACTTCGAGTACACCAACGCCTACCTGAGTCCCGAACAGGTGCGGGAGCAGGTCGACGGGCCGGACGCCGACAAGGCCTGACGCGGTGCGCGCCCTCCCGTCCCCGCGTGCCATGCTGGGACGGGATCTTGACGTGAGACGGGGACGGGAGTGAGTACGGCGGCGTGAGGGCAGTGGCAGCAACGCTCCGGGCGCGGTCGCGCGATCTCGTCGCGGCATCCGATCCCGGGCTGCTGCGACTGACCGCGGGGCTGCGGACGGTGGCTGCCATCGCCCTCACCCTGGCCGTGCTGGGGCTCCTGCGCGCCGACGTGTCGCACCTGGTGGGCGGCGCCATCGCGGCGATGGTCGCCACCTTCGCCATCCGCGAGAAGGAGCGCGCCCAGCAGGCGGTGACCCTCGCCCTGGGCCTGCCGGTGGCGTTCGCCTCGCTGACCCTGGCCGCGGTGCTGCACTCGCGTGTGGTCGGCGGTGACGTCTTCTTCGTGGTGCTCATCTTCTGCGCCGTCTACGGCCGCCGGTACGGCGACCGGGGCACCGCACTGGGCCTGATCGGCTTCCAGACCTACTTCCTGTCCCTGTTCGTCGGCGCCACCCTCTCGACCCTGCCCCAGCTGTACGGGGTGGTCGGGATCGCCTTCGCCGCCAGCGCCCTGGTGCGCTTCGTGCTCGTACCGGAGACGCCCGAGGGCATCCTGGGGCGGCTGCGGGACGCCTTCCGCGCCCGGCTCGCCCAGCTGGTGTCCGCGCAGCTTGAGCTGCTCGACGCCGGTCCTGACGACGCCGAGACGGCTCTGGAGCACCTGCGTGAGGGCACCGCGCGGCTGCACGAGACGGCGATGATGATCCAGGGCCGGCTGGAGCAGGGCACCGCCGACGAGGCCGTCGCGCGGCTCGTGCAGCGACGTATCGCGGACGCAGAGATCGCCGCCGAGCGCCTGGGACTCCTGCTGCTCACCGCGCGCAGTGCGGAGCGCGCGGACACGCTCACCCTGCATCTGCCGGGCGCCCCGGTACCGCCGCCGGGCGGTCGGCTGCCGGTGGGCGACGAGGCGACCGACGTCCTGCGCCGGGATCTGGAGGCGCTGCGCCTGCTGGTCCTGCGGCCGGTGTCCGGAGGCTCGGGGACGGGCCTGGCGCATGTACGCAACCGGCTGCTCGGCTACCGCGACGAGGAGAACCTGCCCAAGGCACCGGCCGCCGTGCAGGACGTCTTCCGGGGCATCGGCGAGGCCGCCCGCGCGGTGCTGGGGCTGCGGATCGCGCTGGACGGGCCGCAGGACGAGTCGGACGACACGCCGTCGACGACCCGTTCGCGCGAGGAGCTGGACGCCGAGGACGTGGCGATCGACGCCGGCGAGGACGAACCCGAGGAGGAGCCGACCGGGCTGCGGCGACCCACCACCCGGGCGGCCGTGCAGGTGGCGGTGGGGTCGTCGCTGGCGATCGTGGGCGGGGAGTTCCTCTCCAGTCAGCGCTGGTACTGGGCGGTGCTGACCTGCTGGATCGTGTTCATCAACACCGCGTCCACCGGCGAGATCCTGGTCAAGGGCTACCGGCGGCTGCTGGGCACCGTGCTCGGCGTGGTGGCGGGACTGCTTCTGGCGGGCCTGGTCGGCCATCACACCTGGACGGCGTTCGCGCTGGTGCTGCTGTTCGTGTTCGCGATGTTCTACACGGCGCCGCTGTCGTACACGCTGATGTCGTTCTTCGTCACCGCGGCCCTGGGGCTGCTGTACACCCTGCTGCACACCTACAGCCTGTCGGTGCTGATCCTGCGCGTGGAGGAGACGGCGCTGGGCGCGGCCTGCGGGATCATCGCGGCCGCGTTCGTCCTGCCGGTGCACACGGACCGCCGTACCAACGACCTGCTCGGTACCGTCCTGGACCGGCTCTCCGATGTCACCGAGGCCGCCGTCGACCAGCTCAGCGGCGGGCCCGCGGCGGATCTGCTCGACATGGCCCGCGATCTGGACCAGGCGCTGGCGGATCTGCGTGCCGCGACCCAGCCGCTCACCCACCCGGTGACGCCGATGCGGGCCCGGCGCGACACCGCGCGCTATGTCGTCGCACTCCTGGAGACCTGCGCGTACCACGCGCGTTCGCTGGCCGCGACGGCCGAGCTCCTGCCCGGCAATCCGTCCATCGCCGCGGATCCCCGGCTGCGGCGGGCCGGCGAGCGCATCCTGCGCAACATCGGGGCGATCGCCGCGCACGTGGCCGACGAGCACGCCGAGACCGAGGTCGAGACCGGCCCCAGCATCGCCGCCTTGTTGGAGTCCGACCGGCCAGGCGTCTCGCGCTACGGGCGGGTCACCGACCGCGTGCTGAGGCATCTGCAACGCCTCGACGAGGCCGTGACGGGACTGGCCCGGCCGCTGAAGGTTCCGGTCGCGGCGCCGGTGAAGAGGGCCACGAAGTGAAGCGGGACCTCGGAAGTCGAGGTCTCGGACCTCGGGGTCTCAGAAGTCGGTGGACATTCCGCTGACCTCGGCGATGCCGCGCAGTTCCTCGTTCTCGCGGTGGCGGTCCCGGATGTAGTCGGCGATCTCGCCCAGCCGTACCGGGTCGGCGGCGGTGTCCGCGTCGGTGACCACCCGGATCGGTCCTGTCTCGTCGAGGTCGAGCTCGACGACCTCGTTGTCCATCCTGCCGGTGACCGCGGCGGCGACGACCAGGGCAGCCTCGTCGCGGATCTCCTGGGACATGCCCTGTCCGCCCTCCTCGCCGATCGCGAAGTCCAGCGCGGGCAGGCGTCGCTCGTCGATCGCCCTGAGGACCGGTTCGACGACATCCAGCAACAGCCGGTAGTCATCCGTGTCCATCCGGGTGCGCAGAATGCCGAGGTACATGTCCACGGCCCGGTCTTCCGGCGGAAACTCGGATTCACTCATGCCGCACGGGTGCCCGATCCCCAGAGCGTCATGCGTACCGTTCCGCCCGTTTCACGACCGCCGGATCCGGGTGCCGCGCCCCCTGCGGCCGAGGGCGTGCAGATACTCCAGGGCGTCCAGGACCACCGTCCGGTCGTGCCAGGACAGCCACCGCCCGGCCTCGGCGCCCATCACCTCCAGGGTCTTGAGCTGCGTCCGCGTCAGCCGGTGCAGGGTGTGGTCGGTGTGCGCGGAAACCATGCCGAGGCACAGCCCCGAAACGGTCGTCAGCGGCACGCTGTGGCAGCCCAGGCTGCCCGCCGCGAGGATCTGCGCCCGGGCCGACTCGGTGAACACGGGGTCCGTCGACACGTCCTCGACGGTCACCTGGGTGAGGTCACGCGCGGCGGCCGCGCAGGAGGTGCCCTCGTCACCGACGTACGCGAAGAAGTCGACGAAGTCGTCGGTGAGCCCGGTGTGCTTCTCCAGCCGCAGTCCGCCCCTGACCCGGTCGGTGACCTGGACGTTGCCCATGGAGGTGCCGACCACGGCGAGCGTCTGGCTCAGTACGGCGCTCAGGACGGCGCCGCGGTTGCCGGGCTCGGGGCGGTACGGCGCCGGGAAGTTCAGGGCGGGCTCCGAGGACCGGACGCGCCGCGGGAACCACAGGGTGTCCAGGTCGTCCGGTCGCGGGGCGGTGAGCACAACGTCGGCAAGCGAGCGGAGTTTGACGTTGAACCGCTGGGAGGACCGCTGCAGCAGCCCGAACGCGCTGTCGCCGTCGGGCAGTCGGTAGCGCTCCTGGAGGATGCCCTGCGCCTGCGCTATCAGCGGGTGGGCGCGGGCCCGGGCCCGCAGGTCACGAGCCTCCGCCCGCAGCCGCTCCAACTCCGCGCGCTCCGGCTCCTTGTCCGCCCCCGGCGATCCGCCTCCGCCATGACTCCCTCGCCTCCCGTCGCCCTGACACACAAGTGCCCGTGTGCGCGTTCGGATCGCATACGGGCACCTGCCGCTTGCCAGCGTCTTCCCCATTCGAACGGGCGTACACAGGGGGCGGCCACGGTCAGGTGAGAGCCACCACCACGGTGATGCACTTGCCGCCCGCGGGGAGTTCGGAGACCCGCACGTCACGGGCCAGCCGGCAGACGATCGGCCAGCCGCGGCCGCCGACCCGCCGCCGTCCGGCCGGGTCGAACGGGTCGCCGGCGACGGGCAGTTCGTCGCTGCGGTCGCACACCGAGACGCGTACGCCGGGTGCGCCGACGTCGACGCGGAAGCCCGTGACACCGCCGCCGTGCCGGATCGCGTTGGTCGTCAACTCCGAGACGACGAGCAGGGCATCGCCCAGGGCGTCCTTGTCGCAGCGCGTCCGGGTCGCCCGGCACCGCGCCGCGACCGCCCGTTCGACCGCCCTGCGGGCCTGGGCGGGCCGGACCACCGGATCGACCGGCGGCCACGCCTCGACCGGCCGGGGCTCGGCGTCGACGGCTCGGCCTGCCGGTCGGGCGGCGCGCTCACCGGCCGCAGATTTCGGCCATGGCTCCATCTCCCGCCGCTCATGGGCGAATTGGGGGAATTCGATGCTGTGCTCCTCGCACATCGCCTGGCTCCCTGATCGGTGAAGAACCGGCCGCCGGGTTCCTCGGCAACAAGGCCGGACCTGCCGTACCCGCGGTACTCGCCGCTCGGGCACCGCAGGCACTCATCTATGCGGCTGACCTGTAGGGGTGGCGGCAAACCTGTCTGCGGAAAGCGCGTGTTCAGGTCATGGCGCCACGAAAGCGGGGTAGGCGCACCCCATGACTGATGTCGTGGATTCGGGCGAGCTGTTGCGACGACTACAGCGGGCTCGGGCCTGCGCGGAACAGGAGCGGTCGACGTGGTGGGTGCGGAGCGAGGAGCTGCGGGCGACCGATCCGGACGCGGCGCGCGAGGCGGCCGTACGGACGGTGGCCTTCGAGGCGGTGCTGCGGGTGCTGGACGAAGTTCTGACTCCGGGGCGACAAGCCGGGATCGGCATGGCAGAGTGAAACCGGTCACGTGACCGGGTTTTTGCTACGCGAAAGCCTCGCATATGGTTTACCGTTCATTCATACGTGGTGACGGGGTGGACCGTACCGTCCTCCGCACCACTGCTTGACGGCCCTGGCTGGCCTCCCCCGTCCAGCCAGGGCTTTTTCATGCCCTCGCGCGGACCGTCCGTCGGAACTCGTGTTCGTCGAGGTGCCCCGGAGGGCCGCAGCGGCTCAAATGGGCATAGGGAAAGCACCGGAACCGATGGCCGGCGAGGAGCCCTGTGCCATGACCAAAGCGACGAAACTGCTGACCGCCCTTCCCCCGCCCCAGCGCCACCGCCTCATGACCCTCGCGCGGGAGGTCTCCTTCCCGGAGGACCAGCGCATCTTCGAGCCGGGCGGCCGGGCCGACCGCTTCTGGGTGATCCGCTCCGGCGCGGTCTCGCTCGACCAGCGGGTCAACTCGCTGCAACGGGTCACCGTGGCCAGCCTCGGCGCCGGCGATCTGCTCGGCTGGTCCTGGCTGTTCCCGCCCCACGAATGGGACTTCGGCGCGGTGGCGTTCAGCCCCGTACGCGCCCACGAGTTCGACGCGGACGCAGTGCTGCGGCTGTGCGCCGAGGATCCCGAGCTCGGGATGGCGCTGGTGCGCGGAGTCGCCGAGATCCTCGCGCACCGGCTGGAGACGACGCGGGGGAAGCTCATGGAATACGCGAGCCATCGGCGAGCCCTGTAGGGACCTCGCGACCTCGCTCAGATCCGGTACCGGCGCAACGCCGGCACCGCCGCGGCCAGGCCCAGCATCACCACGACGACCAGGAGACCACCGCCCACGGTCGCCGTGCGGGGGCCGAAGGCCGAGCCCGCGGTGCCGTGCAGGACGTCGGCGAGACGGGGGCCGCCCGCGACGACGACCGTGAAGACGCCCTGCATACGGCCGCGCATCTCGTCGGTCGCCGCCGACAGCAGGATCGCGCCGCGGAAGACCATCGAGACCATGTCGGCGACTCCGGCCACGGCCAGGAAGGCCGCCCCGACCCACAGGTTGGCGCTGAGCCCGAAGCCGGCGATCGCGACGCCCCAGGCGACGACCGCGCCGATCACCATCCAGCCGTGCCGACGGGCCCGCGAGAACGTGCCCGAGAAGAGGCCGCCGAGCACCGCGCCGATGGGGATCGCCGCGAACAGCAGACCGAGGGCGAGCCCTTCGCCGTAGGAGCCGTAGGTCTGGGCGGCGAGTTGGGGGAACAGGGCGCGGGGCATGCCGAAGACCATGGCGATGATGTCGGCGAGGAAGGACAGCAGCAGCACCTTGTGCAGGGAGAGGTAGCGGAAGCCCTCCACGATCTCGCGCACTCCGGCGCGCCGCGTCGCCGCGCCCACCAGCGGCGGCAGCTTGGGCAGTTGGTAGACCGCCCACACCGTCACGCACAGCGCGAGCGCGTCGATCAGGTACAGCTCGGGCAGTCCGATGACGGGGATCAGGACACCCGCGAGCAGCGGGCCGACCACCTGGCCGGTCTGCATGACGGTAGAGCCGAGGGCGTTGGCGGCGGGCAGCTGTTCCTCGGGGACGAGGCGGGCGATGGAGGCGTTGCGGGCGGGGGCGTTCAGGCCCCAGAACGCCTGCTGCATCGCGAGCAGCAGCATCAGGACGAGTACGGAGTCGAGCCCTGTGGCGGCCTGGAGCCAGAACAGCAGCGAGGTGACGGCGATGCCGATGTTGGTGATCAGCAGGAGCTTGCGGCGGTCCATGGTGTCGGCCACCGCGCCGCCCCACAGCGCGAACACGATCAGCGGCAGCAGCCCGGCCAGGCTCGCGGCGCCGACCCACGCCGAGGAGCCGGTGATGTCGTAGACCTGCTTGGGCACCGCGACCGCGGTGAGCTGGCTGCCGACCGCCGTGACGATCGTCGAGGACCACAGCCGGCGGTACGCCGGGATGCGCAACGGCCGGGTGTCCATCGCCCACCGCCGCCAGCCGCGCCGTGGCGGGCTCGCCTCGACGGACGCGGATGGCTGCGGCTGAGCGGATGGCTGCGGCTCGGTGCTGCTCTCGCTGGTGTCCACGGAGTTCCTGATTGCTCGATACATCTTTCGGGGCCGGGGATCACTATCGCAGCACCGGAGGAAGATGTGGACGGGCGGTCTCGGATCGTGGAATTCGGGATCCGGGGAGTGGGGTCAGACGGCCGCAGCGGCCAGCGAGCCCGGATCCGGTGTCTGTCCCTGTGTCTGTGCCCGGCACGTCAGTACCCACTCACCCAGCTGACGGGCCAGCTCGTCCGAGACCTTGTCGAGGTAGACGTCGGGATGCGCGGCGGCGCTCTCGGCCGCGCGGTCCATGTCCTCGATCATCAGCCGGTGGGCACCGAACACGAAGTCGCGGTAGCGGAACTCGTGCAGTCGCCCGATGACCGCCTTCACCAGCTTGCCGAGACAGCTCTTGATCTGCTCGTCCGGTTCGTGTTCCCAGATGCAGTACAGCCGGACCGCGACCGATCGCAGGGCGGCCTCGACGGCGGGGCTGTTGGTGGTCATCCGGACCAACGCCTCGATGACGAGCAGTTTGGTCCGGTACTTGAAGTCGCTGTTCCAGCCGCCGTCCAGCGCGCTCGGCCAGTGCAGGGACTGGCAGACGGTGAGCCCGGTGGCATGACGGCAGAGCAACTCCGCGGCCATGAGCTGGGAGTTGGCGGAGTCGGACCTCAGCGCGGCGTCGACCACCAGGATCGCCGTCTCGTTCGAGATCCTCGGCTCGTCACCCGCCCACAGATCCACCAGGAGTGCCACGGCGAGTTCGGCGTATCCGAGTTCGCTGAGCGCCAGCAGTCCCGAGGCCGCCGCCGCGGGATGGGCGGGCCCCGTTTCCGTCGGCGCGATCAACTGGCCCGCACGCATCGCCGCGTCCAGCTTGAGCTGGCGGTGCTGTTCGGCCCGCTCCTGGGCCAGGCGCTGTTCGGACCGGCGGTTGGCCATCTCCAGCCCCTGCTCGGACCGGCGGTTGACCATGACGCCGATCAGCGAGACCACTGCGGTGACGAGGACGCCGACGAACGTGAAAATGGTCGCGAGGAGAGCAGTGTCGTCCCGCATGACGATCAAGGCGGGGCCGACGGCCCCGCCCACGATCACGACGAGTGCCACGGCCGAGAAGACGGCCAGCTTTTTGTCGGCGCTCATGTGCACTTCCCCCTGTCCGGCGCCCGCGCACGGCACCGTATGGACCACATGATGGCCCCGCCCGGTGCCGGCAACCAGCGGTACGGCACAACTCGACCTGGACGCCGTCGAACCGCTGCTACCGCAGTCCCGCCAGCCGCGCCGCCGCGCTCTCCAGCAGCATCTCCAGTGCCGTCGGATACGCGCTGGTCACCATCCGTCCGGCCAGCAGGGGGGCCGCCTCGGCGATGCGGGGGTGGGTGGTGCGGGGGAGGTGGGCGTAGGTGGAGCGCCACATGTCCTCGTCGGCGTGCAGGGCGGCGCTGGGCAGGGTGAGAGAGGCCGCGTCGAGGGCGGCGAAGGCCAGGGTCTGGTCGATGAAGGCGTGGTAGATGCGCACGGTGTCGGGGAGCGGGAAGCCGGCGGTGCGCAGGACGTCCAGGACCGCCTCGTCGGCGGCGAGTTCGTTGGCGCGGCCGGTGACGCGGTTGGTGGTGAGCAGGGCCGCCTGTGGGTGGGCGACGTAGGCGGCGTGGATGCGCAGGCCGACGGTGCGCAGGTCCGCCCGCCACTCCCCCGTCGGGCGCCAGCCGTCGAGGGCCTGGCCGATCAGCGCGTCGCCGATGGCCAGGGTCAGGTCGTCCATGCCACGGAAGTACCGGTAGAGCGTGCTCGGGTCGGCGTCGAGGGCGAGGCCGAGGCAGCGGGCGGTGAGCCCCGCGCTGCCGTGCTCGCGCAGCATCCGCAGCGCCGTCTCGACGATCAGCGCCTCCGACAGCACGGTGCCGTTCTTGGTGGGCCGGCGTCTGCGGCGGCGCTCCTCAGGGACCACGGGCTTGGGCATCGCGCACCGCACCTCCTTATGCCAACGCCATTGACCTTACGTGAGCCGGAGGAGTTGTATCCGCGGCAGGGCCCCGGTTCATCGACCCCCACTCCAGGGAGATCTGTCATGCGTGTACTGCTCGTCGGCGCCGGAGGCGTCGGTACCGCCGTCACCCGGATCGCGGCCCGGCGTCCGTTCTTCGAGGCGATGGTGGTCGCCGACTACGACCTCGCCCGGGCCGAGGCGGCGGTCGTTGCCCTCGGCGAGGACGAGACCCGGTTCCGGGCCGAGCGCGTCGACGCGAACGACGAGGCGGCGGTCACCGAGCTGCTGCGCCGGCACGCGTGCGACGTGCTCCTCAACGCGACCGACCCGCGTTTCGTGCTGCCCCTGTTCCGGGCGGCCCGCGCCGCCGACGCCACCTACCTCGACATGGCGATGTCCCTGTCCCACCCGCACCCCGAGCGCCCCTACGAGGAGTGCGGGGAGAAGCTCGGCGACGCGCAGTTCGCGCAGGCGGAGGAGTGGGAGAAGGCGGGCGCGCTGGCTCTGGTCGGCATGGGGGTGGAGCCGGGTCTGTCGGACGTCTTCGCCCGGTACGCCGCCGACGAACTCTTCGACGAGATCGAGGAGATCGGCGTCCGCGACGGCGCGAACCTCACCGTGGACGGCTACGACTTCGCCCCGTCCTTCAGCATCTGGACGACGATCGAGGAGTGCCTCAACCCGCCCGTGGTCTACGAGTCCGACCGCGGCTGGTACACCACGGAGCCGTTCAGCGAACCCGAGGTCTTCGACTTCCCCGAAGGCATCGGCCCGGTCGAGTGCGTGAACGTCGAGCACGAGGAGGTGCTGCTCGTGCCGCGTTGGGTGGACGCGAAGCGGGTCACCTTCAAGTACGGCCTGGGCGGGGAGTTCATCGAGACGCTCAAGACGCTGCACCTGCTGGGCCTCGACCGCACCGACCCGGTCACCGTGCCGAGTTCCGCCGGACCGGTCGGCGTCTCGCCCCGTGACGTCGTCGCCGCCTGTCTGCCGGACCCGGCGACGCTGGGCGACCGTATGCACGGCAAGACCTGCGCGGGCACCTGGGTGCGCGGCACGAAGGACGGCGCGCCGCGCGAGGTGTACCTGTACCACGTGGTCGACAACCAGTGGTCCATGGCGGAGTACGGCAGCCAGGCCGTGGTGTGGCAGACCGCCGTCAATCCGGTGGTCGCCCTCGAACTCCTCGCCACCGGCGCCTGGTCCGGCACCGGCGTGCTCGGCCCGGAGGCGTTCCCGGCCCGCCCGTACCTCGATCTGCTCACCGCGTACGGCTCCCCGTGGGGCATCCGCGAGCAGTGATCCGTGTCACCCCGAAGTCCTTTGGTTTCACTTCCGCATCGACAGGTCACCCGGAAGCGAGTAAGCCATCCGCGAGGGCACGGACGACTTCGATCGCAGGTGACTTTGATGGACTTGACGGACGACTGGCGAGACCAGGCCGCATGCCGATACGAGGACCCCGACCTCTTCTTCCCGATCGGCACCTCCGGCCCGGCTCTCATGCAGACGGAACAGGCGAAGGGGGTCTGCGGACGCTGTCCGGTGCGGGCGCGGTGTCTGCGCTGGGCCCTGGACACCGGGGAGTGCCTCGGCGTCTGGGGCGGCACGGACGAGACGGAGCGGCGCGCACTGCAACTGCGCCGACGGCGTGAGGAAGCACGACTGAAGCGCGGGTAGCCCGCGGCTCGGCTCTCCGGAGAGGGCGCGGATCAACTGCCCGGCGAACTCGCGGATCAGCTCTCCGACGAACGCACGGCTCAGCTCTCCGGTGAGGGCGCGGACGCGACCGGCAACCGCAGGGTGAACTCCGCGCCCTCACCGGGTTCGCTCGTCGCCTCGACCGTGCCGTCGTGCGCGGCGACCAGGTCGCGGACGATCGCGAGGCCGAGGCCGCTGCCGCCGGTGCGCCGGCTGCGGGACTTCTCGGCCCGCCAGAACCGGTCGAAGACGTGCGGGAGATCGTCCGGCGCGATGCCCGAGCCGGTGTCCCGGACGGTGAACACGGCCTGGTCGCCCACGCGTCGGGCGGTGAGCGTGACGGTGCCGTTCGGCGGTGTGTGCCGTACGGCGTTGGAGACCAGGTTGCCGAGCGCCTGCCGCATCCGTACCGGGTCGGCGTCGAGCCAGGGCTCGCCGTCGGTCTCGGTGCGCAGGGTGACCTTGGCCGCGTCGGCTCCGACGCGGTGGGCGGCGGCGACCTGGTCGAGCAGTTCGTCGGCGCGGACCGGCTCGCGGTGCAGCCGTAGCGTGCCGGCGTCGGCGGCCGCCAGGTCCTGGAGGTCGTCGATGATCCGCTGGAGGACCATCGCCTCGTCGTGCAGGGAGGACAGCAGCGCGGGGTCCGGGGCGACGACCCCGTCGCGGGTGACCTCCAGCCAGCCGCGGATGTTGGTGAGCGGGCTGCGCAGTTCGTGGGCGATGTCGCTGACCATCGCCTTGCGCTGGACCTCTATGCGCTCCCGGCGTTCGGTGAGGTCGTTGAACGCCTCGGCCAGGATGCCGGTCTCGTCGCGGGTGGTCACGGGGACGCGGACGTGCTGTTCGGGCGGCTGCTGGGCCGCTGCCGTGAGGGCGCGGAGGGGGCGGACCAGCCGGGTGGCGACCAGCGCCGTCATGGCGACGGTGACGGCGAGGACGAGACCGGCCACGCCGACGATCTTCGCCTTGTTGGCCGGGGACATGTCGAAGCGGGGCACGGTCTGGTCCCCGATGCCGAGGAACAGGTCGGCCACCGGGGCGACATACGGGTCGAGCTGGGCGCGCCGGGCGCTGTCGATGCAGTTCTGCACGATCCGGTCGGTGTCCGCGTCGGCGCCGGCGGGCCGGGAGTACTTGGAGAGCACGAAGTGGCCGGCGACGGTGTCGCGGGTGGGGTCCAGGTAGAGGAAGAGCGGTTCGACGCCGGCGACGCCCTTGTCCTGCACGCAGGACCCGGCCCTCTTCTGGAGTGCGGACAGGGCCCTGGTCTCCGTCCGGGTCGGCGCGTCGTACCCGTAGCCGCAGTCGCTCCGGCTGGGGTCCTCGGCACTGGTCCCGTCCTGGTTGACGAGGACGGAGCGTCCGCTCGGGGCCCGCACGAGCTTCACCTGGCCGAGGCCGAACCGCTCGTAGCAGGACCGCAGTTTCTGCATCATCAGGTCCACCTCCTTGCGTTCGCCCGCCGTCAGCCGGTACGGGCCAACCGCGCGCGGGTCGACGCCGCTGAGCTGGGCCCCTGACTCGCTGTAGGTGTCGGTGTGCAGGGGGTCGATGGTGGCGGCGGGCCTCGGTGGCAGGGAGGTGCGGCGGGGTGCGGAGTCGGCGACGAGCGTGCGGTCCGTGGTGGTCACCGCGATCCGCCGGCCGGTCTTGGCGGCCAGAGCACTGACGGTCTTCTGGACCCCGGACCAGTCACGGTGGGTCGCGGCATAGCCGCTGAGCTGCGCGAGGATCTTGGTGTCCGCGGCGAGGTCCTGGCCCTGCTCCTCCTTCAGCGCGCTGGTGGTGGTCGTCACCGCGAGCCAGGCGGTCGCGGCCACCGAGCACACGGCGATCAGCGCCGAGGTGAGCAACAGCCGTACCAGCAGCCGCTTGCGCAGCGGTATCCGGCGCTTCACGCCCGGCCGCCGCTGAGCTTGTAGCCGACCCCGAACACGGTCAGCAGCCGTACGGGCCGTCGCGGATCGGCCTCGATCTTCTTGCGCAGGTTCATGATGTGGACGTCGACGGCTCGTTCTGTGGACGCCCGGTCGAGCCCGCGGGTGACCTGGAGCAACTGCCGCCGGGAGAAGACCCGTTCCGGCTCCCCCGCCATGGCAAGGAGCACCTGGAACTCCGCCGGGGTGCACTCCACCGGCACCCCGTCACAGCGCACCTCGTGCCGCACCGGATCCACCGTGAGCCCGGCGGCGCGTACGACGGGCTCCTCCCGTACGGCGTCCGTGCGCCCGCTGCGCCGCAGCACCGTACGGATCCGGGCCATCAGCTCGCGCGGGCTGTACGGCTTGGTCATGTAGTCGTCGGCGCCCAGCTCCAGGCCGAGCAGGACGTCGTCCTCCTCGGAGCGTGCGGTGAGCATCAGCACGGGTATCTCGGCGTCGCCGCCGCGCAGCACCCGGCACACGCCGAAGCCGTCGATCACCGGGAGCATCAGGTCCAGGACGACGAGGTCGGGCTTCAGTCTGCGGGCGGCGTCCAGCGCCGCCGCGCCGTCGTGCACGACGGTGGCGGTGTGGCCCTCCGCGAGCAGGGAGCGGCGGATGAGCTCGGCCTGCATCTCGTCGTCCTCGGCGACCAGCACATGTGCGCACACCCGGCGGATCCTAAGCGCTTCAGCGGGCGAGGGACGCAGCGTCCCCCATGACGACGACGGGGTGAAGGCGCGGGTCGAGGGTCCGGAGGAGCTGTTCCATGTGCTTCTCTGCGATGCTCACGCACCCGTGGGTCGGGCCGCCGTGGTCGACGTGGAGCCATATCCCGCCGCCCCGGTTCGCGCCGAGGGGACGGGTCCAGTCCAGGGGTGAAGTGCCGGGCTGCCGGTTGTAGTTGATGGCGATGACGTAGTCGAAGGAACCCTGCAGCGGCTCGCCCTCGAAGCCCGTGCCGGGCGACTGGAAGCCGTAGCCCTGGTCGTACGTCAGCTTGGTGCCGGGATCACGGAGCAGGCCGCCGGCGTCCGTG
>NZ_JBSFLV010000160.1:0-20010 GCF_053599215.1 Streptomyces sp. NPDC001002
ACGCGGCCATCCACCGGGCCCTGGTCGCCCACGACCCGGAGGCGGCACGGGCGGCGGCGGCCGCGCATGTGGGCGAGGTGGAGCAGTGGCTGCGGACTCAACTCCAGTCGTAGGGAGGGATGTTCACGGGCTCACAGCGGGCACCGACGGGTCGCCGCGCTGCCCCTGGACCTCGGCCCAGCCGCGGAGTTCGCTGCTGCCCACCTCTTCGATCGCCCGTTGCAGGGTGGCTCGTGCCTCCGCGTCGCGCTCGGCCGGCGGGAGCAGCAGGTAGCGGTCGACCGCCCGGCGCAGCCCCTCCCGCGCCTGTGCGGCCAGGACCCAGCGCGAACCGGGGCTGAACAGCTGACGCATGCCCGTGCAGAAGACAGCACCGCCCGCGATCAGGGCGGTGAGCCAGGCGGGCGCGCGCAGACCCGCCGCCACGACCGTCGCGGACGTGGCGGCGAGAGCGCCGAGTTCCGTCGAGTAGTGCAACCACCTGGCCCGGTCGCACGCTCGCGAGTAGAACCCCAGCTCCTGTCGGGCGAGCGCCAGCAGCGGGTCCTCCTGCTCGGCCCACGGCTGGCCGACGGCCGTTCTTCGTCTCATCGCCACATCATCGGGCGATCACGGCCGCCGGGGGAAGTCCGGACCTGGTTCAAGCCCGCCTGAACCTCAGCGTCACCAACTCGAACGGCCGCAGCCGCAAAGCGACCTGACTGCCCGTCACCTCCATCTCGGACGCCTCCGCCTCGGCGAGCGGTCGTTCCAGCAGGTCCGTCGCCGTCACCGTCGCCACCTCGAACCCGGCCGTGAGCGTCGCGCGCGCACGCCCACCATGGGCCTCGTGGAAGCGCACGATCACGTCACCGCTGCCGTCGTCGGCGAGCTTGACCGCCGTCACCACGACCGCGTCCCGGTCGACGGTGACCAGGGGCGCGACCTCGCCCGCGCCGCCCTCAAGTCGCCGCTCCGGCACATTGATCCGCCAGCCCTCGCGGACCGCGTCCCCGATGCCCGCGCCCGGTACCAGCGCGTGCCGGAAGCGGTGGACGCCCTGGTCTGTCTCGGGGTCCGGGAAGCGCGGGGCACGCAGCAGGGAGACGCGGACGGTGGTGGTCGTACCTCGGTCGCCGTCCGTCCGGACCGCACGGGTCACATCGTGCCCGTACGTCGAGTCGTTGACGACGGCCACGCCCCAGCTCGGCTCCTCCAGGTGGACGAAGCGGTGGTTGCAGGCCTCGAACTTGGCCGCCTCCCATGAGGTGTTGGTGTGGGTGGGCCGGTGGAAGTGCCCGAACTGGGTCTCGGATGCGTACCGTTCGGCGTGCACGTCGAGCGGGAAGGCGAGCTTGAGGAACTTCTCCGTCTCGTGCCAGTCCACCTCCGTGTCCACCAACAGCCGCCGCTCGCCCGGCGCCAGGGACAGCACCTGGGTGACGCGGGAGGCTCCGAAGGTACGCGTGACGCGCACCCCGTTCGCCTCCGGCACGACCTCGTCCGCGTCGGTGAGGTCCGTGACGGTGTTGCGGTAGAACTCGTCCACGTCCCACGCGTCCCACATGTTCGGGAAATCCGCGTGGAGTTGGAGCAGGTTGGCCGCCTTGCCCGGCGCGACGGACTCGCGGTCCGCCTCGGTGTCGTAGGCCGATATGACCAGGCCGTGGGCGTCGATCTCGATGCGCAGCAGGCCGTTGTCCAGGACGTGCCCGCCGCCCTCGCGTGCGGTGACCGCGGTCTCGCCGTCGGCCGTCGCCTCGGCCGCGCCGCCCGCCAGGATGCCGGCCCGGGTGTGCGGGGCCGCGTTGAAGACGAGGGACGTCGTGCCCTCGCCGGCCAGGGCGCGCTGGGCCGCGTCGATGATGGCCGTCAGCTCCTCCGCGAGCCGCGCGTACGTCCGCCGCGCCTCCCGGTGGACCCAGGCGATCGACGAGCCGGGCAGGATGTCGTGGAACTGGTGCAGCAGGACCGTCTTCCAGATGCGGTCCAACTCCTCGTACGGATAAGGGAATCCGGTCCGTACGGCCGCCGTCGCCGCCCACAGCTCGGCCTCACGCAGGAGGTGTTCGCTGCGGCGGTTGCCCTGCTTGGTCTGCGCCTGGCTGGTGAGGGTGGCGCGGTGGAGTTCGAGGTAGAGCTCGCCGACCCAGACCGGCGGCTCGGGGTACTCGGCCTCGGCCTTCTCGAAGAACTCCCGCGGGGTCTCCCAGACGACGGTCGCCGAACCCTCCAGGTCCCGCAGCCGGGCCGCCTTCGCGACCATCTCGCGGGTGGTGCCACCGCCGCCGTCACCCCAGCCGGTGGGGGCGAGGGAGTGCCGGGCGACCCCCTTGTCCTTGAAGTTGCGGGCCGCGTGGGCGATCTCGCTGCCCTTCATCGAGCAGTTGTAGGTGTCGACGGGCGGGAAGTGCGTGAAGATCCGGGTGCCGTCGATGCCCTCCCAACGGAAGGTGTGGTGCGGGAACTTGTTCGTCTGCGACCACGAGATCTTCTGCGTGAGCAGCCACTTGGAGCCCGCCGCCCTGATGATCTGCGGCAGACCGGCGGCGAAGCCGAAGGTGTCGGGGAGCCAGGCCTCGTCGTTCTCGATGCCGAACTCGTCGATGAAGAAACGCTTGCCGTGCACGAACTGACGGGCCATCGCCTCCGAGCCGGGCATGTTGGTGTCCGACTCCACCCACATGCCGCCGGCCGGCACGAACCGCCCGTCCGCCACGGCCTTCTTCACCTTCGCCCAGACCTCGGGCCGGTGTTCCTTCACCCACGCCCACTGCTGCGCCTGCGACATGGCGAAGACGAACTCGGGCTCGTCCTCCAGGAGGGCGGTCATGTTCGAGGTCGTCCGGGCCACCTTGCGGACCGTCTCGCGCAGCGGCCACAGCCACGCCGAGTCGATGTGCGCGTGACCGACGGCGCTGATGCGGTGCGCGGAGGGCACGGCCGGGGCGGCGAGGACCTCGGTGAGGCGTGAACGGGCGCGCTCCGCCGACCCGTTGACGTCCTGGAGGTCGATCGCGTCCAGCGCCCGCTCCACCGCGCGCAGGATGTCCCAGCGGCGCGCCGACTCCACCGGCAGCTCGGCCATCAGCTCGCCGAGCACCTCCAGGTCCAGCACGAGCTGCCACACGGTCTCGTCGAAGACGGCGAGGTCCATGCGGACGAGCTTGTACTGCGGTTCGTCGCCGGCCGTCTCCTTGTCGCCCAACTGCGTGGGCAGGAAGGGGTGGTAGTCGAGGATGACCGGGTTGGAGGCGGCCTCGACATGCAGGACCACCTCCTCGCCGCCCTCGACGGGGGCGCCGACGCGCACCCACTGGTTGCGCGGGTTGAGGCCCTTCACCGGGGTGCCGTCGGGCCGGTAGACCAGCCCCTCGCACTGGAAGCCGGGCATGTTCTCGTCGAAGCCGAGGTCCAGGATCGCCTCGACGGTCTTGCCGGCCCACGCCTCGGGAACCGTCCCGGAGACGCGGAACCAACTGGTCCCCCAAGGAGCACCCCACCGGGCGCCCACCTCGATCGGCTCGGGCTCGGCCGCGAGCCCTTCGGCGACCGGCACGGGCTCGCCGGGCGCGTTCCACACCGCCACTTCCAGCGGGACGGACTCCGGGTAGACGGCGGGGCGGACGCGCTCGTCGAGGACGCGCTTGAGGCGGGCTTCGACCAGGTTGCGGTCGTCATGCATGCGGGGTGCTCCAAGACTGGGTGGACGGTTACCGGTGGTGAGCGACGGCTACCAGGTGTGAGTCACGGTGACGGGAGCCGACGCGGTATACAGCTCCCCCACCGCGCTCAGCTCGAACCGCGCGGCCTGCTCACCCTGTTCGGCGTTGAGGCCGGCGACGAAGTACGCGAGCTGGGCGGTGCCGCCGAGGAAGCGGCGGGTGCCGTCGGGCAGGAGGCGGTGGAGTTCGTAGTGGCGTACGGCACCCGGGGCGGCGCTCCAGCCGAAGCGCAGGTCGCCGCCGGTGACCCCGGTGACGCCGAAGTCGGTCGGGGCGGCGGGGGTGTCGGGCGTGTCATGGACGGCGAGACCACCGAGCCGCCACCGCACCGAGGCGCCGGCCACGGTCCCGGTGAGTCGTACGCCGATCGCGTGGACGGTCCCTGAGAGCCCTGTGAGCGGCACGGTCACCGTCCGCCACCCGTTGACCGAGTTCACAGGCGCAGCCGCATCCACCGGCAGATACGTGTACGGCGGTGTCGCCCCCGGTGAACTCGCCTCCTCGGTCGCCACCGCCAACTCGACGTTCACATCCCCCACGTCGGCCTTGTACGTCAGCTCGACAACAGTGTTCACACCGATCGGCAGCCGGGTTGCGTACACCTCCAGGTCCGTCGGCGCGTCCAGCGCACCGGCGACCAGCACACTGCTCCCGCCGCGCCACGCGTCCGCGAAGTCGAAGGTCACGGCGGGCCGTTGCCCGGAGGTGTGCACCGCCCAGCGCCTCGACGGCAGCCGGTCCTGCACCCCGAGGTGGTTCCACGCCGTGTCCGACGTGACCGCCCCGTCCTCGTACCACCGCAGCCCGTGCCCGGTGTTGAACACGCTCCCGAACGGCAGCGAGCCGACCGTCGACCGGTCCGCCACCGACACGGCCGGCGCCCGCCAGGGATCGGTGGTGTCCGGCCGCGAGGGGTCAAGCGAACGGCCGGTCCAGAAACGGTCGTCGGAAGCGTGGAAGTCGCCCGGAGTCCGGCTCGCGGGAAGGTGGTTGCGGGTCCACTCGGGCCGGTAAAGGCCGATCGACGTGATGTGCGCCTTGGTGGTGGGCACGATCGCGTCCCAACTCACCGACGTATTGGACCCGTTGGACTCGACGTCCACGCCCGCCCACAGCTCGTACCGGCTGCGCCCCAGATCCACGGCCTTCTGCCCCGACGACGCGAGCGTGCTCGTGCTCCAGCGGAAGTCGACGAACATGTCGTCCGCGGCCTGGAAGAACGCCTGGTTCTGCGTGTTGAGGGCGCCCTGCCAACTCACCGTGCCGTTCACGGTCATCGAGTCGTACCAGGTCACCCGCTGCCCCTGAGCCACCGCGAGGGACTTCAACTCCTTGACGAAGCCCAGCATGTCGGTGCCGAGGGCGGTGTTGCCGCCGCTGGTCTCGGCGTTCACGAACCACCCGTCGAAGCCGTACGCGGCGGCGACCGCGACGAGTTGGGCGGCGAGCGGGTAGTGCCCGGCGGAGTCCTTCTGCACCAGGTCGCGGGTCCACTGGAGTTGGCCGCCGTACGCGGTGGGCGGCAGGAAGATGTTGCCGAGCACGGGCACGCCGTGCCGGTGGGCGGCGTCCACGATCGGCGCGTTCGGGGCGAGGATGAGTCCCTCCCCCGACGAGCCGCCCCAGAACACCAGCTCGTCCATGTACGCCCAGTGGGTGAGGGCGTAGTAGTCGGCAGTGGCCGCGCCCTGGGAGGGGTTGCTGGAGGTCGGTCCGAAGGAGACCAGTGACTGGACGCGGGCCTGTTCCGAGCGGGCGGTCGTGTTCGCCTGGGTCGGGGTGAAGCGGGTCGCCAGCGGGACGGAGGCCGCGTTGAAGGCGAGGTCAGCGTCACCGGCGGCCGTCCACGCCTTCAGGCTGCGCCAGGTGATGCCCGTGCCGGGGGTGCCCGAGGGGAACGAGTCCGGGTACCAGTACGAGGCGTACGGCGGAGTCGCGGCGGCGTCGGCCTGCGGGGTGGCCGCGAAGGCGGGCGCCGACGGCAGCAGGGCGGCTGCCGCGCCGGCGATCAGGACCGTGCGTCTGGTGGGGTTCACGAGCTGGTGCCTCCTGGTGGGGTGGGGAGTACCTGTTCGGGACGGACGACTTCGGTGATGCCACGCGCGGCGAGATGATCCTTGTCGTCCGCGCGTGTGTCCAGGACGGTCGTGGGCCGGGCGCCGTCGGCGGTCAGCCGGAAGAAGGCGTCGTAGACCGGGCCGCCGGGCGCGCAGCGCGAGCGGACGGCCGGGTCGGCGGGGACCGTGAGGGCGGTGGTGCGGGGTGCCGGGGTGTGCGGTCCGGGGGTGTGGGACGCCCCGGCCTGGGCTGCCGAAGCCTGTGCGCGTGCTCGGGCCGCCGCCTCCGCCAGCACCCGTGCCGCGTCCTTCGGCTTGCGGTCGTTCGTCAACAGCCCCAGCCCGTATTCGAGTTCGGGGAAGTCGGCGAGATCGCGGGACACGTCGTGGGAGCACCACCAGGTGATGCCCCACAGGTCGGGGCAGTCGAGCGCGTTGGTGACGGTCGCCTCGGTGAAGGCGGCGGCGTGCTCGGCCGGGATCAGGGGTGCGGGGGCGCCGACCTCCTGGAGCCAGACGGGCCGGTGGGGATCATCGGCCCAGGCCTTGCTCAACTCGACGAGGTACGCGGCATGGTGTTCGCTCGGCACGGAGGTACGGCCGTGCCGCTGAGCGGTGCCGTTGAAGACCCAGGAGTGCACGGCCGTCACGGCGCCGTGCCGGGCGGCCTGGCCCGGGGTGAACGGCATGTCGTCCTGGTACCAGGTCGCGTCGTACTCGGCGTGCAGGTGCAACTTGCCCGGGGCGCCCTGTTCGCAGGCGGCGAGCATGCGCGTGAGCCATGCGTCGATCTCGTCGGACGTCGCCCGGTCGGGGTCGGGATGCGGGCCCGCCGAGAACTGGTTGACCTCGTTGCCGAGGGTCATGCCGATGAAGTTCGGCCGGCCGGCGAGGGCGGTGGCGAGGGTGCGCAGGTAGGCGGCCTGGCCGTCGAGGACGTCGGGGTCGGTGAAGAGGTTGCGCCGGTGCCAGGTCCGGGTCCAGGCCGGGAGGTAGTCGAAGCTGCTCAAGTGGCCTTGCAGACCGTCCACGTTGACGTCGAGGCCGCGTTCGGCGGCGGCGTCGACGAGCTGGACGAGCTGCTCGACGGCGCGGGGGCGGATCAGGGTGCGGTTCGGCTGGAAGTACGGCCACAGCGGGAAGACGCGGATGTGGTCGAGGCCCAGTGCGGCGATGGAGTCGAGGTCGGCCCGTACGGAGTCGAGGTCGAAGTCGAGCCAGTGGTGGAACCACCCTTCGCTGGGGGTGTAGTTGACGCCGAAGCGCACGGCAGCAGACATGCGGAGGTCCTTGTGCTCAGGGGAGGTTCAGCCCTTGACCGCGCCCTCGCCGACCCCGCGGAAGAAGTACCGCTGGAGACAGGCGAAGAGGGCGATCAGCGGCGCCACGGCGATGATCGTGCCGGCCGCGACGAGCCGTTCGTCGTTGGCGAAGGTGCCGTGCAGATAGTTGAGTCCGATGGTGAGCGTGAACTTGTCGGGGTCGCTCAGCACGATGAGCGGCCACAGGAAGTCGTCCCAGGCGCCCATGAAGGCGAAGATCGCGACGACCGCGAGGGTGCCCTTCACCGAGGGCAGCGCGATCCGCAGGAACCGCTGCCAGGCGTTGGCCCCGTCGACGAACGCGGCTTCCTCTATCTCGTAGGGGAGGTTGAGGAAGGCGTTGCGCATCAGCAGCACGTTCATCGAGGCGATGCAGGCGGGCAGGACGACACCGATCAGGGTGTTGTTGAGGTCGAGTTCCCGCATGGTCGTGAACTGGGCGATGATGATGCTCTCCGCCGGTACGAGCATGGCGAGGATGAAGACGAGGGTGAGGACGCGCCGCCCGCGGTAGCGCAGTCGGGCCAGCGCGTAGCCGGCGAGGGCCGAACCGACGCAGTTGGTCACGACGTTGGCGGTGGCGACCTTCAGCGAGTTGAAGGCGTAGTCCCAGACCGGGATGGTGTCAGCGACCCGGCTGTAGTTGTGCAGGGTGGGGTGGCCGGGCAGGAAGCTCGGCGGGGAGCTGTAGATGTCCTCGGTGGGGCCCTTGAGCGAGGTGGACAGCTGCCACAGGAACGGGCCGACGGTCAGCGCCAGCACGGCGAGCAACAGCAGGTAGCGCAGGGCGAGTTCCCACACCCGGATGCGGCGGCCGTGCTCGTCGGTGACGCGCGGTTCGCGGGCTACGGCAGGCTTCCGGTCGGGCCGCACCTTCTCCAGGACACTCATGACTCGTCCTTCCGGTCGGCCCGCAGGACGAGCAGCATCAGGGCGACGGTGATGACGAAGACGACCACCGAGATGGCGGAGGCGTAGCCGACCCGGCCGGTCAGGCCGGTGCCGGTGCGCTGGACGAGCATGACGAGGGTGGTGTCCTCGCCGGCCGGTCCGCCGCTGGGGCCCGCCATCAGGTAGACCTCGGAGAACACCTTGAAGGCGGCGACCGAGGAGAGCGCGCCGACCAGGACCATGGTGGAGCGGACGGCGGGCACGGTGACGGTGACGAAGCGGCGGATCGCGCCGGCGCCGTCGACCGCGGCGGCCTCGTGCAGTTCGCGCGGCACGTTCGCCAGCGCGGCCAAGTAAATGATCATGTAGTAGCCGAGGCCCTTCCAGACCGTGACGGCCATCGCACTCACCAGGAGCAGCCACTGGTCGCTGAGGAAGCCGACCCGGCCGACCCCGATGGTCTCCAACAGCGAGTTGATCAGGCCACGTTCGTCCAGCAGCCACACCCAGATCAGACCGACCACGACGATCGAGGCGACGACCGGGGTGTAGAAGGCGGACCGGAAGAAGGTGATGCCGGGGATGTTCTTCTGCACCAGGAGCGCGAGCAGCAGGGGCAGGATCACCAGCGCCGGGACGACCCCGAGGACGTAGAGCGTGCTGTTGCGCAGGCCGATCCAGAACATGTCGTCGTGCCACAGCTCGCGGAAGTTGGCGAGGCCCACGAACTCGCCCGGGATCAGGGTGCGGCGGTCGGTGAAGGAATTGATCACCGTGGAGACGAACGGGTACAGGACGAACACGCCGGTGATCAGCAGCCCGGGTGCGGCGAACAGCCAGGGGCTGCTGGGCAGTTGACGCCGTACGCGCCGTACCGGCCGCTCGCCCGGCACGCGGGGTCCGCGCCGCACCCGGGAACCGGTGGGAACAGTGGAACTCGCCATGTCGGATCAGCCCTGCTGCTTCAGGAGCGTGTCGCACGCCTTGACAGCGTTGTCGAGAGCGTCCTTGGGGCTCTCCTTGCCCTGCAGCGCCTTGGCCACCTCGTTGCGCAGGGCGGTCTTCATCTGGTCGCTGAACAGCACGGGGGTGTAATTGACCGCGTTCTTCAGCGACTTGGCGGCGGCGATCCGGACGCGGGTCTCGTCGGTGCCGTCCTCCTTGGTGAAGTACGGGTCGTCCAGGGAGCCGGCGGTGCTCGGGAAGATGGCGACCTTCTTGGCGAACGACATCTGGTGCTCGGCGTCGGTGACCCAGTGCGCGAAGGCGATCGCGGCGGGCTTCTTCTTGCTCTGCGCGTTGACCATCAGGCCCATCACGTACATGTTGACGTGGCCGGTGCTGGTGATCTGGTCCGTGATGCCGATGTTCTTGTACAGGTTGGGCGCCTGCTTCTTGAAGTTGCCGAGGTCCAGGGCGCTCCCGGGGTTCATGGCGACGGCCCCGGTGAGGAACTTCTTGCCGGACGACTCGGGGGTCGCGGTCAGCGCCTGCGGGTCGAGCGCCTTGGCGTCGTACAACTCCTTGTACTTGGTGAGGAGTTCGACGCCCTTCGCGTCGTTGAAGGCGAAGCCGGTGCCTTCCTTGTTCATCAGCTCGACGCCGTAGCGGCCGAAGTCCTCGATGGTGGGCACGTTGGCGAGGGTGGCGACCTTGCCGTCGCTCTTCTTCGCCAACTCCAGGGCGTCGGCGAAGAGTTCGTCGTACGTCTTCGGCGGCTGCTCGGCGTCGAGCCCGGCCTCCTTGAAGAGGGACTTGTTGTAGAAGAGCGGCCCGGTGTTGAGGTACCAGGGGAAGGCGTACGTGCCGGTCATGCCCGGTATCTGGTGGCTGGCCCAAGCCCCGTCCAGGTACTCCTTCTTGTACTTCGCGGCGCTCTTGTCGAGGTCGAGCGCGAAGCCGGCCTTGGCGAGCGGGGCGACGAGGTCCGGGGAGACGTTGACGACGTCGGGCAGGGTGCCGCCGGCCGCGTCGGCGCTGATCTTGTCGGGGTAGCCCTCGGCGGGCTGGTCGACCCACTTCACGTGGGTGCCCGGGTACTGCTTCTCGAAGTCGGCGATCACGCCTTCGAAGTACGACTTGAAGTTCGCGCGCAGGTTCCAGGTCTGGAAGGTGATGTTGCCCTCGACCTTGCCGGAGGCGTCGGAGGAACCGCCGTCGTCGCTCCCGGAACCGCAGGCGCTCAGCGGCATGACGAGGGCGGCTACGGCGGTAGCGGCGAGGGCTCTGCGGGATATGGGCACGGTGACACGGCTCCCTTGGCGGCGTCGGCGGCTGGGACGCCATGGACCATGCCCGGGGCTCTCGGGGAAAGTCAATGGATTCGGCACAGCTAAAGAAATCTGTTCCTCATTAGTGCAGGTCAAGCGTCCATGGTCGGCCTCTTGCCACTTCTGACTAATGCGCTTTAGGGTGATCGCACTCAAGCGCATTAGCTCAAGTCCGGAGAAATGGGGAGCACATGCCGGCGAAGCGGTCCCCGGCGCGCCGTCCGACCATGAAGGACATCGCGCGGCGCGCCGGCGTCTCCGAGAGCGCGGTGTCCTTCGCGCTCAACGACCGTCCCGGAGTCTCGGAGGTCACCCGCGACCGGGTGCGCCGGGTCGCCGAGCAGTTGGGGTGGCGACCGAGCACGGCGGCCCGCGCGCTGTCCGGCGAGGGCGCGGCGACGGTCGGCTTCGTACTGGCCCGCCCCGCGCACACGTTGGGCGTCGACTCCTTCTTCCTCCAACTCGTCTCGGGCATCCAGGAAGTGCTGGCGGAGCGTCATCTCGGCCTGCTTTTCCAGGTGGTTGAGGACGTCGAGGACGAATGCGCGGTCTACCGGCGCTGGTGGGCCGAGCACCGCGTGGACGGCGTGCTCGTCGTCGACCCGCGCACCGACGACCCGCGCCCCGACCTGCTCGACGAACTCGGCCTGCCCGCCGTGGTGATCGGCGGCGCGCCCGACGAACGCCACCCCGGTCTGTCGACGGTGTGGGCGGACGACGCGGCCGCGATGGCCGCGGTCGTGGACGGTCTCTACGCGCTCGGCCACCGTCGGATCGTGCACATCGCGGGCCTCGCGGGCCTGGCCCACACCGAGCGCCGGGTCCGCACCCTGCGCGCGGAGGCCGCCCGACGCGGTCTGACCGGCGTCCAGTCGGTGACCACCGACTACTCCGACGCGGAGGGCGCGGCCGTCACCCGCCGGGTCCTGGAGGACCCCGCTCCCCCGACGGCCCTGATCTACGACAACGACGTGATGGCCGTCGCGGGAGTGGCCGCCGCCACCGAACTCGGCTTCGCCGTACCGGCGGACGTCTCGGTGGTCGCCTGGGAGGACTCGGCCCTGTGCCGCATGGTCAAGCCCTGGCTGTCCGCGTTGTCCCGGGACAGCGTGGAGTTCGGGCGCACGGCGGCCCGGGAGTTGACGGCGCTGCTTGACGGGGGGCCGGCGCGGGCGGAGCGGGTGCCGGTGCCTCGGTTGATCGTGCGGGACAGCACGGGGGCGGCGCGCGCTCGGGACTGAACCCGCCGGGGCCGGCGGGGCGAACTAGCGCCCTCTCACGGTGTCCCCGCGGGGCGAGCGTCCGTGTCGAGGCCCGCCAGACGGTCCCGTATCTCCGCGGTCCGGGGGGAGTTGAGCGCGGTGTAGAGATCGAGGGCCTGTCGCCAGTGCTCACGGGAGCGGCTGTGATCGCCCGATTCCTGGTGGACGCCGGCGATTCCGATGTGGGCGCGTGCCTGTTCCTCCTGGTCCTTGATCTCCTGCGCGACGGTCAGCGCCTCGGTGTGGGCCGCGAGCGCCTCGGTCGACCGGTCCATGCCGTGCAGGGCTTCGCCGAGCCCGTTGAGGGCGCCCACCTCGCCGTACCGTTCGCCGATCTTCCGGAACAGGGCGAGGGCCTTGCGCTGGTGGTCGGCGGCGGTCTCGTAGCGGGCCAGCTTGGCGCAGGTCTCGCCGAGGTTGGAGAGCGCGTGCGCCTCCCCGGAACGGTGGCCGAGGGCGCGGAACGCGGTCAGGATCTGCTCGAAGGTGTCGGCCGCCGCGGCGTGGTCGCCGAGCCGGTTCTGCACGATGCCGAGGTTGCCGAGGGCGGAGGCCTCTCCGAAGCCGTGCCCGACCTCCTGGTACAGGGCCAGGGCCTGGCGATGGTTGTCCGCGGCCTCCTCGTAGGCGTGGAGGAGTTCGTGGATGATGCCGAGATTGTTCAACGCGTCCGCCTGACCGCCCGGATCACCGGCCTGCCCGAACAGCGTGACGGCCCGGCCGTGGCAGTCCAGTGCCTGCCGGTACTGACCCTGCAGTTCGTGGACCACGCCCTGGTTCGTGAGACTGCGTGCCTCGCCGATGCGACTGCCGATCCGCCGGTAGAGGGCGAGCGCCTCCTCATGGTGGGCCGCCGCGGCCTCGTACCGCGCGAGTCGCCGTTGGATGGCGCCGAGGCAGGTCAGCACGTCGGCCTCGCCCTCGGCGTCGTTCGCGTCCCGGGCCGCGCGGCGGGCGTGGGCGTAGACGGTCAGAGCGTCGGCGAAGTGCCCGCCGCTCTCGAAGTAGCGGTGCAGGACGGTGGCCGTGCGGGTGGCATGATCCGCCCGGCCGCGAGCCGCCGCCTCGGCGCAGACGGCCACCAGGACCGGCTGCTCGGCGTCCAGCCAGTCCCGCGCCTGCGCCGCGTCCGCGAGGTCCGGCAGGGCGGTGCTGTGCGCGGTGACACGGGGCCGCATACGGCGTTCCGCCGGGTGCAGGAGGTCCATCGCGGCCGCGGCACCGGCGAGGTAGTGGTCGAAGAGCCGGCCGAGTGCCAGGTCCCGGGCATCCTCGGTGTCCTGGGTCTCGGCCTGCCAGGCGGCGTAGACGCGCAGCAGGTCGTGCATGCCGTAGCGGCCGGGGCGCGTCGGCTGGATCAGGTGGGCGCGGGTGAGCACCGCGACCGTGCGCCGGGCGTCGTGGACGGACACACCGGCGAGGGCGGCGGCCGCGCGGGCGTCGAAGTCGGGGCCGGGATGCAGGCCCAGCAGCCGGAAGGCGGCCGCGGCGTCGGCGGGGAGCCGTTGGTAGGACCAGGAGAACACGGCCCGTACGGCTGCCCGGGGGTCCCCGCCGACGTCCAGCAGGTCCAGCCGCTTGCGGTGGTCGGTGAGCTCCTCGCTCAACTCGGCCAAGGGCACGTCCGGTTCGGAGAGCGCCAGTTCGGCCGCCACGCGAAGGGCCAGCGGCAGCCGCCCGCACTGCTCCGACAGCGTCGCCGCTGCCTCGGGCTCGGCGTCGACCCGTCCGCCGATGAGGGTGCGCAGCAGGCCGACGGCGTCGGCGGGCGGCAGCAGGTCGAGGACGAGCCGGTGCGCGCCGTGCACGGCCACCAGGCCGGCCAGTGAGTCCCGGCTGGTCACCAGTACCTTGCAGGTGGACGTACCCGGCAGCAGTGGGCGCACCTGTTCGGCCGAGGACGCGTTGTCCAGGACGACGAGCAGGCGCCGTCCGGACAGTTCGGTCCGGTAGCGCGCCGCGCGCTCCTCCGGCTCCTGCGGGATGTCCCGGCCGGGCACCCCGAGGGCGGCGAGAAACGCGGAGAGCGCCTCGGTCGCGGACACCGGCTCCTTCATGTCGAAGCCACGCAGGTTCACATAGAGCTGCCCGTCGGGGAACTCCTCCCGCATCCGGTGGGCCCAGCGGACCGCCAGGGCGGTCTTGCCCACTCCCGCGGTGCCGGAGACGGCGGAGATCACGACCGCGGTGGCGGGCTGCCGGCCGCCTCCGGCACCGACCAGACACTCGGACAGCTCCGCCAGTTGCTCGGACCGGCCGGTGAACGCCGGTACGTCGGCGGGAAGTTGAGCCGGTACGGGCCGGGCGGGCGCTGTCGCCGTGGCGGGCGGCGCGGTCACGCGCGGTGGTGGTTCACCCGTGCCGCGCAGCACGGAGTCGTGGACGGCCCGCAGTTCCGCGCCCGGCTCGGAGCCGAGTTCCTCCATCAGCCGACGCCGGGTCAGGGTGTAGCACTCCAGCGCCTCGGCGTTCCTGCCGGACGCGGCCAGGGCCCGGACCAGCACGGCTGCCAGGGGTTCGACCAGGGGATACTCGGCGGCGAGTGCGCGTACGCGGCCGACCACTTCGAGCGGGTGCCCGGCCCGCATCTCGGTCCGGGCCCAGGCGATGGCAGCGTCGAGGCGTTCCTGGCCCAGGGCCGTGCGCATCCGCTCCGCCCATGCTCCGGCCAGGCCCGCCAGCGGGATTCCGCGCCACAACTCCAGTGCCTCCCGCAGCAGTTCGCCGCGGTCGTTGTCGTCCCGGTGCGCATCGCGGGCCCGTGCCACGAGTCGGCGGAAGCGCAGCAGGTCGACCCGCTCCCCCGGCGCCTCCAGGACGTATCCCCCGGTCACCTTGAGCAGGCGCAGCGGCCCCCGCTCCTCGCACCGCTCCGCCCGCGCGGCCTCCTCCAGCAATCGCCGGATCCGGCTCACGTGGGGATAGAGCGCGGCGCGTGCGTCACTGGGCGGAGCGTCGTCCCAGATCCGGTCCACCAGCGACTCCATGGTCACCGGGCGACCGGCATCGACACCGAGTGCCGCCAGTACCGCGCGCTGTCTGGGCTGACCCAGGTCCAGCCGTCGGCCTCCGGCCCATAACTCCAGCGGTCCCAGTAGTCGAAGATCCATACGCGTATCCCCCGACAGGGTCGAACAGCCACGTCCGGTCACCGACGCACCACAAGGATTCCACAAGAACCTCACAACAGTCCGGTGCGAGCGTGGAGTTGTCCCGGGCAGCGCCCGGACCGGCGAAGGAGGGGGAAGGCCATGCTCCGGACAGGCGAGACGGCCCGGAAACCGAGCGGGCTGCCGGGCCGCGGGCGGCCGAGCGGCCGGACGCAGGGTGTGACCGCCCTGCTGTGTGCGGCGCTGCTGACCGGCTGCACGGCCGGGGCGGCTGCCACAGGGGAGCAGCCGCCCCCGGCTTCGACGGGGGTCCGACACTCCGCGGATCTCGGCCTGTTGCTGCCGCTCGACGCCTACCGGGCGGACCCGCGCGAGCAGCTCAGCATCGACCGCGCGTACGCGACGCTGTTCCGGCGGTGCATGAAGCGGTTCGGGTGGTCCGTTCGCGCCACGAGCAGGACGGGGACCCGCTTCACGGCGGAGCCGAACCGGGACAGGTACATGCTCACCGACGGGCGGGCCGCCTCTGCGCGCGGCTACCACCCTCCGCAGAAGGAGCTGGAGGCGGCGCGCAGGGCGGCCGCGAGCGAGTCCGGGCAACAGGGCACCGCGTACCTGACGGCCGCGAGCGGCAAAGGCGCGGCCCGGGTGAAGGGCCGGCCGGTGCCGCCGGGCGGCTGTGCCGGCCAGGCGGCGAACCGGCTGACCACCGCCGAGGAGCGGGACGCCCAGCAACTCGTGGAGAACCTGCGCAGCTGGAGCTGGTCGCGTTCGCAGCGCGACAGCCGGGTGACCGGCGCGTTCGACGCCTGGGCCACCTGCATGGCGAAGGCCGGTTTCCGCTACCGGACGCCCATGGACGCCAACGACGACCCGGCGTTCGCCGGGGACCGGCCCACCGCGCGGGAGGTCTCCACCGCGGTGGCCGACGTCCGCTGCAAGGAAGCGACCGGTGTCGTCCGCGTCTGGGCGGACACCGAGGCCGCCTACCAGAACCAGGCGATCGAGGAGAACCGGCCGGCGCTGGAGAAGGCCAGGAAGGCGGTCGGGAGGCAGCTGTCCGCGGCCGCCGAGGTGCTCGGGCAAGGACGGGACGGCTGACCGTCCCGCCCACACCGGCATGCAGTCCCCACCCAGTCCACCACAGAGGAGCAATCCATGAAACGACTTCTGTCCGCCTCGGCCGTGGCCTTCGTGCTCGCCGGGGGCGCGGTGACCGCCATGGCCGTCCCCGCGTCGGCGGCGTGCACCGACCGGGTGTGCGTCTACGAGCGCACGGGCGGCGGGGGCACGGCCGCAGGGTTCACCACCGCCGACAACAACTTCTCCAACAACCGCTTCGTCGACGGCACCAACGTCAACGACCGCATCTCCTCGATCAGTTGCACCACCACACGGCGGCCGATCTTCTACACGGACTCCTACTGGCGCGGCCAGGGACAGCGGGTGTTCTGCGACGGCCGGCCGGAGAACGCGGTCTGGGACAACCAGTTCAGCTCCTTCTACTACGCGATCGACTGATCGGGGAGAGACACGATGAAACACCTCCGCAGCGCCGCGGTGCTGTTGCTCAGCGTCGGCCTGGGTGCCGTCGCGACCATGCCGGCTCAAGCGGCGGACATCTGCACGGACTCCGTCTGCGTGTGGGACGGGACCGGCCTCAGCGGTGCGATCGCCGGGTTCACCACCGCGGACAACAACTTCGCCAACAACCGTTTCCAGGGCAGCAGCACCACCGTGAACGACCACATCTCCTCGATCGAGAACCACAACGGGAGTTCGGCGCGCTTCTACACCAACTCCTACTGGCGCGGTAACACCCAGGACGTACCTGGCGGTTACTGGGTGAACGCGCGGTACGACAACGCGTACAGTTCGTTCCGCTACCTCATCTGAAAGGCCTGACCCTGATGCTCGGCATGGTTGTCTGGGACGTCTCCTCTCGCGCTTCGACGCAAGAGCGGTAGCCACCGACTGCCCCAACGCCCACGCCTGTCCACCGGACAGACGTGGGTTCGGCCTCCTCCTCGTCGAAGTGCTCTTCGTGCCCCCGCACGTTCGATCACGAGGAGTACACGGTGTCCACGATCCACTGGACCCAGGACCACACCCGCCGTTCCGCCCACTGGCACTCCGAGAACGGCACGCCTCCCCCGAAACGAACCGTCGTCGCCGACGACCGGACGAAGGCCGACGACGCCTACCGACAGGCGTGTGAAGGAACGGCCCTGCTCTGGCAGGGCGACTTCCACAACGCCCGGCAACTGCTCCAGGCGATGGGCCGCCGCCTCGACCGCAAATCCCCCAACCCCACCACCTCCCCGAGCGGTTCCTTCCAACTCCACCGACGCCACAGCGGCCACCGCGCCCATGTCCTCGGCAAGCTCCTGGTACTGCTGGACGACGACCACACCCTGGCGTTGCGCCGCGCACCCGATGTCCGCCAGGCGTGCCTGGAGGCGTACGGCCCCGCGCAGGGACCCACTGCCGTCTCCCTCCGCGAACTGCTGGGAGTGATCGGCGCCCACCAGTGGCGGTTGAAAGGCGTCGACGTGCCGGCGCTCGGTACGCGCATCCACCCGCACTACGGAGTCTTCGCACCCGTCAGAGGTGAGTACGTCGACCTCGTCGCCCACGCGCCGCTGCCACCGGCGATCCGGCAACGCCCCGCCACCGGCACGGCGTTCGATCTCGGTACCGGAACCGGTGTCCTCGCCGCCGTCCTGGCCCGGCGCGGAGTCGACCGGGTCGTGGCCACGGACATCAGCCCCCGCGCCCTGGCCTGCGCCCGGGAGAACGTCCAGCGGCTCGCGCTCGCCGACCGGATCGAGGTGACCGGCCCCGGCCTGTTCCCCGAAGGCCGCGCCGACCTCGTCGTGTGCAACCCGCCCTGGCTTCCCGCCCGTCCGACCGGGCCTGTCGAGCAGGGCGTCTACGACCCGGAAAGCACCATGCTGCACGGCTTCCTCGCCGGCCTATCGGCCCATCTGCGACCGGGCGGCGAGGGCTGGCTCGTCCTGTCCGACCTGGCGGAACACCTCGGCCTCCGGACCCGCGGACAGCTGCTCGACGCGGTCCGGGCAGCGCACCTGCGCGTGGTGGACAGGATCGACACCAAGCCCCGGCACCCACGCGCCAAGGACGCCAACGACCCACTCCACGCGGCCCGGAGCGCCGAGACCACTTCCCTGTGGCGTCTGGTCGCAGCCCCATGACCGGCGCCCGGAACCCTCAGTGCCGGACGGCTCCCTGCACCAGGAAGTGCACGCCGCTCTCCTCCCCGTCCACCGTCGCCCCTGCGTACTTGAGCATCCGCCCCATGCTCCGGTTGAGCTCGAAGGGGAAGTTGAGCGTCGGGGCGGAGACCTCGTCCAGGACCGCGGTCTGTTCCGGTGTGAGCCGTACGTCGAGGCCCGCGAGGTTGGCCTCCAGGTGCTGGAGTGTGCGCGGGCCGATGAGGGTGGAGGTGATGCCGGGGCGGTTCTGAACCCAGGCGAGGGCTACGGCGGCGGGACTCGCGCCCACCTCCTCCGCCACAGCCGCCAGCGCTTCGATGACCGTGAACTGGGCGTCGGTGGGGTCGCCGAGCACCGACGCGCGCCGGGAGTCCGAAGTGCCCTGGCCGCGGCGGTACTTGCCGGAGAGGTAGCCGCTCTTGAGGGGGCTCCAGGGGAGTACGCCCATGCCGGCGTCCTGGGCGAGCGGGATCAACTCGCCCTCGATGGTGCGCTCCAGCAGGGAGTACTCCATCTGGAGCGCGGTGACGGGGGTCCAGCCGCGCAGCAGGGCCATGGTGTGGGCCTTGGCCGTGAACCAGGCCGGGGTGTCGGAGAAACCGACGTAACGGATCTTGCCCGCGGTGACCAGGTCGTCCAACGTGCGCAGGGTCTCCTCGACCGGCGTGGACCAGTCGTGGTTGTGCAGCCAGTACAGGTCGATGTAGTCGGTGCGCAGCCGGCGCAGCGACTCCTCCAGCTGGCCGAGGATCGCCTTGCGGCTCGCGCCGCCGCCGTTGGGGTCGCCGGGGTGGAGGTTGCCGTAGAACTTGGTGGCCAGGACGAGCCGGTCGCGCAGGCCGGGGCGGGCGGCGAGGAAGTCTCCGAGAATCGCCTCGGACTGGCCGCCGGTGTAGAAGTTCGCGGTGTCGACGAAGTTGCCGCCGCGGTCGAGGTAGGTCTGGAGGATCTTCTCGGACTCCTCGACGTCGGTGCCGAAGCCGCCGGCGTCGCCGAAGTTCATCGCCCCGAGGCAGAAGGGGCTCACGTTGAGGCCGGACCGGCCGAGGCCGACGTACGAGTCGAGTGCCATGGGATGCTCCTCAGAGTCTTGTGCCGTGGTGCGGTGGGAAGGGACTCTTCGAGCAAACCAGTCTGAGCAGCGCGGTTGTTAGTGCGATCCCCTCGACCTCTTGCACGATCCTCTCGACCTGTCGAGACGCGTGGGGCGACGCAGACCGCCGGACCGGTACCTGTGAAGTCCCTCCCGGTCGCCCCTGTGAACGTCAATCGCCGGACACCGCCGCGTACTTCATGTGACGCTTTGCCCATGACCTCCGAAGACCCGTTGGCCGACCGGCTCCAGCTGGACCGGCCGCACTCCGCCCGCGTGTGGAACTTCCTGCTGGGCGGCAAGGACAACTACGCCGCCGACCGCGAGGCCGGCGAGATGATCCTCCAGATGTTCCCGGACATAGCGCTGCTCGCCCGACTCCAGCGCCGCTTCCTCGTCCGGGCCGTGCGCTACCTCACCGCCGAGGCGGGCGTACGGCAGTTCCTGGACATCGGCACCGGCCTGCCCACCGTGGACAACACCCACGAGGTCGCACAGCGGATCGCCCCCGAGAGCCGGATCGTCTACGTCGACAACGACCCGTTGGTCCTGGTGCACGCCCAGGCCCTGCTCACCAGCACCCCGGAAGGCGCCTGCGCCTACCTGGACGCCGATGTGCGCGATCCGGAGACGATCCTCCAAGAGGCCGCGAAGACCCTGGACTTCAGCAAGCCGATCGCGCTGACCATGCTGGGCATCCTGGGCCAGATCCCGGACTCGGACGAGCCCGCCGCCGTCGTGGCGCGCTTCCTCGACGCCCTCCCGCCGGGCAGCTACCTCGCCCTGAGCGACGGCACCGACACCAACGAGGCGCTCAACCAGGCGATTTCGGTCTACAACGCGAACTCCGCCAGCTCCTACCATCTGCGCGGACAGGAGCGGATCGCGGCGTACTTCGACGGCCTGGAGGTCATGGAGCCGGGTATCGTCCCCACCTCGCAGTGGCACCCGGAGCCGGTCGACGTGGGGCGCGACCCCTCGGACGTGGACGCGATCTGCGGCATCGGCCGCAAGGTCTGAGTCTCGCCAATGGGCCTCGGTGGTCCGACCGTTGAACGGTCGGAC
>NZ_JBSFLV010000161.1:0-19902 GCF_053599215.1 Streptomyces sp. NPDC001002
AGAGTTTGTCGACGAGGAACAGGCCTCGGCCGCTGATGTCCGTTTCCTGGACCGGCATCAGACAGGGAAGGCCTCGGGAGGGGTCGCGGATCTCGCAGAGCTTCCGCGTGGTGCGCCGCTCCGGCGGCCAGTACGGCACCTCGTACACGACGTTCGGCGGCTTCCATCAGTACGCGCAGGTGTTCCAGAACGACGAGTTCTGGTCCAGCATCGGCCGCATCGGACTGTTCGGCATCGTGCAGGTGCCCGTCATGCTGTTCCTCGCGCTGATCATGGCGCTGCTGCTGGACTCGCCCCTGCTGAAGCTCAAGAGCTTCTTCCGCATCACCGCGTTCATGCCGTACGCGGTGCCCGGCGTCATCGCCGCGATCATGTGGTCGTATCTCTACTCGCCGCAACTCAGCCCGGTCGTGGACCTGTTGAACAACCTCGGTCTGCACCCCGACTTCCTCGGCCCCGGTGCCGTGCTGTGGTCGGCGGCGAACATCTCGACCTGGCTGTGGACCGGCTACAACATGCTGATCATGTTCTCGGCCCTGCAGTCCATCCCGCAGGAGCTCTACGAGGCCGCGCGGATCGACGGGGCCGGCAACTGGGCCATCGCCTGGCGCATCAAGGTCCCGATCATCGCTCCGTCCATCGTCATGACCACGGTGTTCTCGATCATCGGGACGCTGCAGCTGTACTCCGAGCCCGCGGTGCTGCGGCAGATCTCCTCGAACATCTCCAGCACGTTCACCCCGAACATGCTGGCGTACACGGTGGCGGTCGGGAACAACTACCAGCAGGCCGCCGCCATTTCGGTGGTCATCGCGGTCATCACCTTCGTCCTGAGCTTCGGGTTCATGCGACTGACTTCCAAGAGGGCGGGCCTGTGAGCAACCGACCCGCTGTCAAAGACAGCCGCGTGAGCCGTCCGGCCGTACTGGCCCTGATGTTCCTGCTGGCGATCTACTTCCTGCTGCCGCTGTACTTCCTGATCGTCGCGGCGACCAAACCGCAGGGTGACCTCGCCTCCACCAACGGCCTGGTCTTCTCGCACTTCAACCTGTTCGAGAACCTGCGCAACCTGTTCTCCTTCAACAACGGCATCTTCGGCCGGTGGATCCTCAACACCGTCATCTACGCGGTGCTGGGCGCGGCCGTGGGCACCCTGATCTCGGCGCTGTGCGGCTACGCGCTCGCCAAGTTCCATTTCCGCGGCCGCGAGTTCCTGTTCTCGGTCATTCTCGGCGGTGTGCTGGTCCCCTCGACCGCCCTGGCGCTGCCGCTGTTCCTGCTGTTCTCCGAGACCGGACTCGTCAATACCTATTTCGCGGTCTTCCTGCCCAGCATCGTCAGCCCGTTCGGCGTCTATCTCGCGAGAATCTTCGCGAATGCCGCCGTGCCCCAGGAACTCATCGAAGCCGCGCGCCTCGACGGAGCCGGCGAGTTCCGTACGTTCTTCTCGGTCTCGGTCAAGCTGATGTCGCCGGCGCTGGTGACCATCTTCCTGTTCCAGTTCGTCGGCATCTGGAACAACTTCTTCCTTCCGATGGTGATGCTCCAGAAGGAGTCGCTGTTCCCGATCACCCTCGGTCTGTTCACCTGGAACGGGCAGACCGCCCGGTCGCCGCTCCTCCAGGAGTCCGTGATCACCGGTTCGCTGGTGTCGATCGTGCCGGTGATCATCCTGTTCATGCTCCTGCAGCGGTTCTGGCGCACCGGCCTCGCCGCCGGCTCACTCAAGTGACCCCCACACAGAAGGTGTCCAACGCCATGCCCAACTCGGCTGTCTTCGTGCCCCACTTCCACTGGGACCGGGAATGGTACGAGCCTTTCCAGGTCTTCCGGCACCGACTGGTATCCGCCCTCGACACCGTGCTGGAGACAGCCGAGTCGAACCCTGATTTCCGGTTCACCGTCGACGGACAGATGGCGGCGGTCGAGGACTATCTGGAGATGCGGCCGGAGAACCGCGACCGGGTCGTGGCCCTGGTCGGTGAGGGCCGGCTCGCCGTCGGGCCGTGGCTGATCCTGCTCGACGAGTTCCTCTGCTCCGGCGAGACCATCGTGCGCAATCTGCAGATGGGCTGGGCGGCCGCGGAGCGCCTCGGCGGCGCGATGCCCATCGGCTATCTGCCGGACATGTTCGGCCACGTCGCGCAGATGCCGCAGATCCTGGCGCGCGCCGGGATCGAGCACGCGGCGCTGTGGCGCGGTGTGCCCGGCTCCGTCGACGGCCACGCCTTCCGCTGGCGCGCCCCGGACGGTTCCGAGGTGCGCACCGAGTTCCTCTTCGACGGCTACGACAACGGCCTCGACGTCCTGCTGGTGCCCGACCAGATCGGTCGTGCGCTCGGCGAATACGCCGGGATGACCGCCGAACGCTGGGGCACGGACCCGGTGTTGGCGATGGCCGGCACCGACCACAACGCGCCCGACCCGAGGTTGGCGTCGTGGCTGCGGACCGCGTCCGGCGAGGGCCTCCCCATCACGGTGGCGACGCTCGACGAGTACATCCGCAAGCATGTGCGGGACGAGGTGACGGCCACCGTCACCGGTGAACTGCGCAGTCATGTGCGCGGCAACATCCTCCCGGGCGTGCTCTCCGTACGCCTCGGGCTCAAGCAGCGGATGGCCGCCGCCGAGCGCGTCATCGACCACGCCGAGCGGATGAACGCGCTGTGGTCCGGGCGCGACGACTCGCCGTTCCTCTCCCTCGCCTGGCACAAGATCATCGAGTCGACGGCCCATGACTCGGTGGTCGGCTCCGGCACCGACGAGACCTGCGACCAGGTCGCCGCCCGGCTCGCCGAGGCCGCACAGGCGGCGCGTGCCGTGCGGGACGCGGCCCTCACCGAGCCCGCCGCCCTGGTGCCGAGCGACGGCCATCTGTTCGCCAATCCGCTGCCGTCGGCGCGTACGGCACTGGTCGAGGTGGACGTCGTGGCCCCGCCGGAGGGCACCGCGCTGATCGCGACGGACGCCGAAGGATCGACGTATCCCGTGCAGTTGGTCTCCGAGGCGCCGACCGTCCTCAGCGACGAGCTCATGGACGCCTCGCAACTGGAGAGGGTGCTGCGCCGGATCCACCGCCGCGAGTTGTTCGGGCGACTGATCGACCACTACGAACTCACCCCGAACTCGCTTGTGTTCCACCTCGCCGAGGTGCCGACGAGCGGACCGTTCGACCTCCTCATGCTGCGCGGCGAGGTCGCCGCTGCCGCGGCCGAACATCCGGGGGAATGGCGGGTGTTGACGCTGGAAGAGGCCCGGGCCACCGCGCTCGTGCCCGTGAGCGTTCCCGCCTCCGGCCTGGCCGCTTTCCGGGTCGCGCCGAGCGCGGACGCCTCCGGCGCGCTCCTGCCGTACGCGCCCGCCACGGCTACCGATCTGCGGCTCGCGAACGGGCTGGTCGAGGTCGCGATCGCCGCCGACGGGACCCTCGACATGGCCGGCTCCGACGGCACCGTGCTGCGCGGCGTCGGCCGGCTCGTCGACGGCGGGGACCGCGGCGACAGCTACAACTACGCTCCCCCGGCACACGACTTCCTCGTCGCCGAGCCGAACGAGGTCTCCGTCGAGCTCCTCGAAACCGGCCCCCTGCGTTCGCGGTTGCGCGTGACCCGCGTCTACGACTGGCCCGCCGCCCTGTCCTCCGACCGCGATGTGCGCGGCGAGGAGACCGTGGCGACACCGGTGGAGACGGTCGTGGAGGTCCGCGCGGGCGAGCCGTTCGTGCGCGTGTCCACGTCCTTCCTGAACCAGTCCGCCGACCACCGGCTGCGCTTCCACGTGCCGCTGCCCGAGCCGGTCAACTCCTCAGCGTCCGCAGGGCAGTTCGCGGTCACCGAGCGCGGGCTGACCGCCGAGGGCGGCTGGGGCGAGTACCCGCTGCCGACCTTCCCGGCCAGTTCGTTCGTGTCGGCCGGGCAGGCCAATGTCCTGCTCGACCACTCCAGCGAGTACGAACTCGTCGACGGCGGCTCCGAACTCGCCGTCACCCTGCTGCGCGCGATCGGCTCGATCAGCGTCAACATCCATCCCCTGCGCGACGAACCGGCGGCGAGCGAGATCCCCGCACCCGGTGCGCAGGACCTCGGTATGCGCATCGAGAACCGCTTCGCCGTCGTCCCCTCGGCGACCGGCTGGCAGGGCGCCGACGCGGTCGCTCTCGCCGAGGAGTTCCGCAACGACGTCCTCGTCACCCGAGGCACCGGGGACGCCGGAGGCCAACTGCCCCCGGACGAGACCGGCGTACGGGTCGACGGCAAGGACGTCCACGTGTCGAGCATCCGACGGGTCACCGACGAGCAGCACGGGCCCGGTACGGAGGTGCGGTTGACCGCGATGAGCGACGAGGCGACGACCGTCAGCGTGTCGGGCACCTTCACCGAGGCCGCCACCGTCGATCTGCTCGGCCGCCCGATCTCCCACACCCAGGCCACGGACGAGCTCGAACTCGCCCTCGGGCCATGGGAGATCCGCACCGTCGTGCTCCGGTAGACCGCCATGACCCCGAATCTCGCACCGCATCCTGCAACGAAGAAAGAGTCGTGACCTCTTGCTCACCGAGCTCTCCCCCCATGTTGCGGACACCGCACCGGCGCGTGGCGCACTGCGCCCGGCGCGCTCGTGGCTGCACTCCGACGCCCCCTCTCTCTCCCTGAACGGGCCCTGGCGCTTCCGTCTGTCCCCCACGGCATCGGTGGCGGAGGACTTCGCGGCCGAAGGCTTCGACGACCACGGCTGGGACCACCTCCCCGTGCCCTCCCACTGGGTACTTGAGGGAGACGGTGCCTACGGCCGTCCGATCTATACGAACATCCAGTTCCCGTTCCCGATCGACCCGCCGCACGTCCCGGACGAGAACCCCACCGGCGACTACCGCCGCCACTTCGACCTCCCCGCCGACTGGTCGGACGCCGAGCGTGTCGTGCTGCGCTTCGACGGGGTCGAGTCGCTGTTCAGGGTGTGGGTGAACGGCGTGGAGATCGGCAGTGCCAGCGGCAGCCGGCTGGCCCACGAGTTCGACGTGACGACCGCCGTGCGGACGGGTGACAACGTCGTCGCCGTGCGGGTGCACCAGTGGTCCGCGGCCAGCTATGTCGAGGACCAGGACCAGTGGTGGCTGCCGGGCATCTTCCGCGACGTCACCCTGCTCGCCCGGCCGACCGGAGGCATCGAGGACGTCTGGCTGCGGACCGGCTTCGACGACGGCCGCGGGCGGGTCGACGCGGAGGTCACCGCCGACGCGTCGGCGTTCCCGGTCACCCTGCGCATCCCCGAACTCGGCGTCGAGCAGGTCTGGGCGACGCCGGCCGAGGTGGCCGCCCTGGACATCGCCTTCGTGGAGCCCTGGTCCGCCGAGCGGCCCCGCCTGTACGACGCCACCGTGTCCACGGCCGCGGAGAGCATCGCGCTGCGGGTGGGTTTCCGCACGGTCGAGATCCGGGGCGACCAGTTCCTGGTCAACGGCCGCCGGGTCGTGTTCCACGGGGTGAACCGGCACGAGGCCCATCCCGAGCGCGGCCGGGTCTTCGACGAGGAGCACGCACGCGAGGACCTGGCCCGGATGAAGCGGTTCAACGTGAACGCCATCCGCACCAGCCACTACCCGCCGCACCCACGGCTGCTCGACCTCGCCGACGAACTCGGCTTCTGGGTCGTCCTCGAATGCGACCTGGAGACCCACGGCTTCGACAAGGTCGGCTGGGTCGGCAACCCGAGCGACGACCCGACCTGGCGCGGCGCCTACCTCGACCGCATCGAGCGCACCGTCGAACGCGACAAGAACCATCCCAGCATCGTGATCTGGTCGCTCGGCAACGAGGCGGGCACCGGCGCCAACCTCGCCGCCATGTCGGCCTGGGTGCACGCCCGCGACGCCGAACGGCCCGTGCACTACGAGGGCGACTACACGGGCGAGTACACCGACGTCTACTCGCGCATGTACCCGTCCGTGCCGGAGACCGAGCAGATCGGCATCGACGGCTCTCGCGCCCCGCTGCTCGGCTGCACCCCCGCGCAGGGGGCCCGGCAGCGCACCAAGCCGTTCCTGCTGTGCGAGTACGCGCACGCGATGGGCAACGGACCGGGCGCGTTCGACCAGTACGAGGCACTCGTGCACGAGTATCCGCGGCTGCACGGCGGCTTCGTCTGGGAGTGGCGCGATCACGGCATCCTGGCCACCGCCCCGGACGGAACTCCGTACTACGCCTACGGCGGTGACTTCGGCGAGGTCGTGCACGACGGCAACTTCGTGATGGACGGCATGCTGTTGAGCGACGACGTGCCCTCGCCGAGCCTCCACGAGTACAAGGCGGTCGTGCAGCCGGTCCGCTTCGAGTTCGACGGCGACAAGCTCGCGATCACCAACCTGCGGCACTCGGCCGACACGGCGGACCTGTACTTCCGTTGGTACGTCGAGCACGACGGAACACCGGTGGAATCCGGCGAGTTGGACGTGCCGGTCGTCACGGCGGGCGAGGCGGGGCGGGTGGCGATGCCGCGGATCGCGGTGGCCCCGGACGTGGAGACCTGGCTGACGATCGACGCGGTGCTGGCCACGGACACCGCTTGGGCGCCGGCCGGGCATGTGGTCGCGACCGCTCAACTGGACTGCTCGATACGCCGTCCCGTCCCGGCCGTCCGGCCACGAACCGGCTGGCAGCCGGGGGACGGAACGCTCTCGCTCGGGATCGCCGAGTTCGTCGACGGGTCCCTCGCCCGGCTCGCCGGTCGGGCCGTGACCGGCCCGCGCCTGGAGCTGTTCCGCGCGCCGACCGACAACGACGAGAGCCCGTCGGACGGGGTCGAGAACAGCGACGCCAGCATCGCCGGGGTGTCCAACGCCGATCTGTGGCGTGCCGACGGCCTCGATCGGCTGACCACGCGGCGCATCAGCGTGGAGCAGACCGCGGACGCGCTGCGCACCGTCGACAAGGTCTCCGCCGCGAACACCGCCCTGTCGGTGACGGTGGAGTCCAACTGGTCGCTGGACGAAGGCGAGTTGGAAGTGCGCGTGGAGATCGAGCCGTCGAGCGGCTGGCGTACGGTGTGGCCCCGCATCGGTGTTCGCTTCGAGCTGCCCGACGGGGCGGCTCCCGTGGACGGTGCCGCGTGGTTCGGCCTCGGTCCGCTGGAGTCCTATCCCGACAGTCTCCGCGCGGCACGTGCCGGGCGCTTCTCCGACGGCATCGACGACCTCGCGGTCGACTACCCGCGCCCGCAGGAGACCGGGCACCGTTCCCAGGTGCGCGAGCTGACGCTGACGAGTGGCGGCGGCGAGGTGCTGCGCATCGTGGCGATCCCCGACACGCACGGTCGGCGCCCCGGCTTCACGCTCAGCCGTCATACGCCGCAGGAGATCGCCCGGGCCCAACACCCCTTCGAACTCCCCGAGTCGACGAGCAGCCACCTGATCATCGACGCGGCCCAGCACGGTCTCGGCTCACGGGCCTGCGGGCCTGATGTGTGGCCCGAGTTCGCGTTGCGCCCTGAATCCCGGACGATCAGGCTGCGTATGACGGCGGGGTGACGTCTCGGGTGGCCGCGCTCCCGTTCCCCGCCCCCACCCCCACCGCACCCCATCGACTCGGCGCGGGAAGATGAGGTCATGTTCGACCACATCTCCGGACTACGCCCCGAGCAGGCAGCACGCTGGACCGCGCTGGTCGAGGAGTCCCGACCAGTCCTCGAGAGCGAGGGCATGGAGGCTGTCCAGACCTTGCTGGCCGAGCGGGGTGTGGGCACCATCGAGGCGATAGCGATCACCCGGGAGCTGCTCGGACATGCGGAGACACCGCTTCGTGTCGCGATCGACATCGTGGCGACGAGTACGGCTCGGCAGTAACTGACCGTCTCAGGGCACGAGTCAACCTACGTCCGCTCAAGCACCTCACGGATCGTGCGGCCGAGGACGCCCAGGCGAACGACCTCGGCCGCACGATCGCGGCGATCACCGCCGTGTCCACGCAGTGCCCTTCCCGATGTCCCTCTCCGCGCGAAGTTACCCATGCGTTCCGCACATCGGAGTGATGACAGCGGCAACTGTGCGGGGCGGTGGCCCGCGTGACAGCGTCGTTCTCGTCGGCGAACGGGGCGAGGGAGATGGCATGAACAAGGGTTATGCCGTGTACTGCGATGCGGACCCGTACTTCTACGACGCTCCGCACCGCACGGCTTCCCGGAGCGGGGCCGGTCGCTCCCGGTACGCCACGGCCTCCTCGCCCGTACCGCGGGGATGGCAGCGCAACGAGAGCGGGGACTGGCTCGCTCTGCGTCCGGTCGACGCCCAACTGCCCGTTCAGGGGTGGAAGATCCACGTCTCCGCCTGCCTCGACAACGCGGAGTCCGTGCTCGACCGTGTGTGGCGGTACTGCGTCGCCGGCGGCACGGCCTTCAAGTTCGTGCCCAGTCGCTACCTGTTGCACCAGCGAAACGCCAAATACGCGGACCGGGCCGGCAGTGGCAAGTTCATCACCGTGTACCCGGCCGACGAGGCGGAGTTCGAACGGCTCGTGCGGGAGTTGTCCGATCTGCTGGCCGGTGAGCCAGGACCGCACATCCTCAGCGACCTGCGAATCGGCGACGGCCCCGTCCACGTCCGCTACGGCAGCTTCACCCGCCGCAACTGCTATGACGCGGAAGGGGAGTTACGGCCGGCCGTGACCGGTCCCGACGGCGTGCTGGTGCCTGACCTCCGTGGTCCGGTCTTCCGCCTGCCGGACTGGGTGAATCCGCCCGCTTTCCTGCGCGAGCACCTCGACGCCCGTTCGGCCGTGACCGTGGCCGGCCTGCCCTACAGCATCGAGTCGGCCCTGCACTTCTCCAACGGCGGTGGCGTCTACCTCGCCCGCGACGACCGCACCGGTGACCAGGTCGTCCTGAAGGAGGCCCGTCCGCACGCCGGGCTGGCGGCCGACGGTGCCGACGCCGTGACCCGGCTGCACCGTGAACGCCGGGCACTGGAACGGTTGTCGGGCCTCGACTGCACGCCCGAGGTGCTCGACCACCTCACGATCGGGGAACACCATTTCCTCGTCCTGGAGTACATCGACGGCAAGCCGCTCAACACCTTCTTCGCCCGCCGGCACCCGCTCATCGAGGCCGACCCGAGTGAGCGGACACTGGCCGAGTACACCGCCTGGGCCCTCGACGTCCACGCACGCGTGGAACGCGCCGTCGCGGACGTCCACGCCCGGGGCGTGGTCTTCAACGACCTGCACCTGTTCAACATCATGATCCGGGACGACGACAGCATCGCCCTCCTGGACTTCGAGGCGGCCCACCCCGTCGACGAACCGGGCCGGCAGACCGTGGCGAACCCGGGGTTCGTGGCGCCTCGTGACCGGCGAGGCATGGCCGTGGACCGGTACGCGCTGGCGTGTCTGCGGCTCGCGCTGTTCCTCCCGCTCACGAGTCTGCTGGCCGTCGACCGGCGCAAGGCGGCTCACCTCGCCGACGTGGTGGCGGACCGGTTCCCGGTGGACCGGGCCTTCCTGGACGCGGCGGTCGACGAGATCACGCGCGTCGACGGCGCCCCCGCGGTGCGCGGGCCGGTCGGCCCGGTGGTTCCGGTGCGGCCGGACGACTGGCCCCGCAGCAGAGACTCCATGGCCGAGGCCGTTCGCGCCTCGGCGACACCCTCCCGCACGGACCGCCTCTTCCCCGGCGACATCGCGCAGTTCGCCACGGCCGGTGGCGGGCTGGCCTTCGGCCACGGAGCGGCGGGAGTGCTGTACGCCCTGGCCGAGAGCGGGGCGGGTCGGGACGAGGACGGTGAGCAGTGGCTGCTGGAGCGGACCAAGCAACCGCCCTCGGGGATGCCGCTCGGATTCCACGACGGGCTCGCCGGGATCGCCTGGACGCTCGACCGGCTCGGCCACCGCGACCGCGCCCTCGACCTCGCCGAGCTGCTGCTCGACCAGCCCTTCGACCAGCTGGCCCCGGACCTGCACAGCGGCACCGCGGGACTGGGCCTGGCCCTGGACTCGCTGGCCGCCACCACCGGGGAGGCCGCACTGCACACCGCGGCTGTACGCTGCGCCGAGCTCGCCGCCGCCGGCCTGCCGGGCGGGCGCGACGAACCCGCCCGCCCCCGCGCGGGACTGCTGCACGGCGCCACGGGACGCGCGCTGCTCTTCCTGCGGCTCTTCGAACGCACCGGTGACAGCGCCCTCCTCGACCTCGCCCGCGACGCGCTGCGCCAGGACCTCGCCCGCTGTGTCCGTGGCGCGGGCGGCGCGCTCCAGGTCGACGAGGGCTGGCGCACGATGCCCTACCTGGGCGCCGGCAGTGTGGGCATCGGCATGGTGCTGGACGACTACCTGACGCACCGCGAGGACGCGGAGTTCGCGCGGGCCAGGAAGGAGATCGTGGCCGCGGCCCAGGCGATGTTCTACGCCCAGCCCGGTCTCTACCGGGGCGTGGCCGGCATGGTGCTGTATCTCGGCCGCACCACGGCCACGGCGCCCGGCACGGGCCCGGAGGCCGTCCGGCGCCAACTCGACGCGCTCTCCTGGCACTCCATGTCCTACGCGGACCGGCTCGCCTTTCCCGGTGAGCAGATGATGCGCCTGTCCATGGACCTCTCCACCGGAACGGCCGGATGCCTGCTGGCTGTCGCCTCCGTCCTCGGTGACGCCCCCGCCGGGCTGCCGTTCCTCCCGCCGCTGCGCCCCCGCGGCGGCCCACAGACTCGGCCCCACCAGGGGTCGTGAAGAAACACATCCACTCCCCCACGAGAGGAAATGTCATGAACCTTTTCGACCTGCAGTCCATGGAGACCCCCAAGGAAGAGGCCATGGGCGACGTCGAGAGCGGTAGCCGCGCGAGCCTCCTGCTCTGTGGCGACAGCAGCCTGAGCGTCACCACCTGTAACTGACGCCGGAGTTGCCGACCACGGTGACGTGGTGAGCCATGTCGCCGGGCACTGGCGCCCCGGGTCAACTCCCGGGGCGCCCAAGCCTGCTCGCGCGGTCACCACGGCCGGGCGGGCTGCCGAATCCGCGAGTCCGCGCCCGGTGTCCCCACTGGACGGACGGAGGTATGCGCTGGTGCGAACGAGCAGGCCCTGGGGACGGCAGACGCCCAAGTCCCGTGAAGGGACCGACGGTTCGGCCCCCGGCCGCGCGCTGGAAGCGATGGTGCTGCTGTGCTCGGTCGCCGCGGCCGCGGCGACAGTGGCCCAACCGCTCGTCCTCGGCCGCACGTTGGACCTGCTGCTGCGTGACGGCGACGCGGGCCGCCTGCTCCCACTGAGCGCCGGTCTGCTCCTGGGCGAACTGCTGCTGGACAGTCTGACCGCGCTGTTCGCCGGACGCTGCAACGCCACATGGACGGCGTCGATACGCTCTCGTGCGCTGCGCGGACTGCTGCGCGCCGTGCCCGACAGCGCGCGCCCCCATCCGCCGGGGGACGTCGGGACCCGCCTGACCCTCAACGCCACGGACGCCGGCGGCGCACCGGCGGCCCGGGCGGCGCTCGGCGCCTCACTGATCACCCCGCTGGGCGCACTCGTGGCGCTGGCCTTCGTCGACCTGTGGGTGGCCGCCTGCGTACTGACCGGGCTGCCCGCGCTGGCGCTGGTGCTGCGGTCCTTCGCCCGCGACACGGGCGCCTCGGTCGCCGCCTACCAGCGCACGCAGTCCCTGATCGCTTCGCGGCTGCTGGAGGCCCTGGAGGGAGCGGCCACGATCGGCGCCGCGGGGACCGGCGACCGTGAACGCGCCCGCATCCTGGCGCCGTTGACGGAACTGGCCGCCCAGGGCCGGCACATGTGGGCGCTGCACGGTCGGGCGCTCGGCAGGAGCAATGTCCTCGTCCCGTTGCTGACGCTGGCCGCCACCGCGGTCGGCGGCCTGCGACTGGCGGCCGGCGACCTGAGCGTGGGTGACCTGCTCGCCGCCTGCCGGTACGCGCAACTCGCCGCCGGCGTCGGCGGTGCCGCGACGCTGCTCGGCGCGCTCGTCCGCGCCCGCGAGGCCCGGCGCCGCACCCGGGAGCTGGAGACGATGCCCCCGCTGACGTACGGATCACGGCGGCTGCCTCCCGGCGGCGCCGGCGAGCTCGAACTGCGCGATGTACGTGTGGTGCGGGACGGCAGGCAGGTGCTGCGCGCCGACCGCCTGCGGTTGCCGGGCGGCGGCACGGTCGCGGTGGTCGGCCGCGGCGGGGCGGGAAAGTCCGTCCTGGCGGCCGTGGCGGGGCGGCTGATCGACCCGGACGAGGGGCACGTACTGCTGGACGGCGTCCCGCTCGACCGCCTGACGCGCGAGGCACTGCGCACCGAGGTGGCGTACGCCTTCGAACGTCCGGTCCTGGGCGAGGGCACGGTCGCCGAAGCCGTCGCCGGCGGGGCACGGCACGCGGCACCCGACGAGGTACGGCAAGCGTCCCGCGCGGCGGGCGCCGACGGCTTCGTACGACGGCTGCCGCGCGGTTACGGCACCCCGCTGCCGGAGGCGCCGCTCTCGGGCGGGGAACACCAACGTCTCGGACTGGCGCGGGCGTTCGCGCACGCCGGGCGGTTGCTGGTGATGGACGACGCCACGTCCAGTCTGGACACCGCGACCGAGCACGAGGTGAACCGGGCACTGCGCCGCTCGGTGCGGCGGGGCACCAGGCTCGTCGTCGCCCACCGCCCGTCGGTCGCGGACCGGGCGGACCTGGTGCTCTGGCTGGAGGCGGGCGAGGTGCGCGCCGTCGGGACACACCGCGAGCTGTGGCACACGGCCGGCTACCGGGCGGTCTTCGGGGCCGACGGGAGCGGGGTTCATGCCGTGACACCGGCGGACGAAGGGCTCGTACGCCGTCATGAACCCGAGGAGGTGCGGCCGTGACGTCCGCCGGGTACCGCGGCGTGCGGGTCTCGGACTCCGACAAGATCCGGGACGACGGGGCCGGTGCGCTGAGCCGTCTCGCACCGCGCGCGCGTCGCTTCCTCGCCCGCCGCAAGGGCGTGTTGGCGCGGCTCGCGCTCTGGTCGCTGGCCGAGTCGGGCCAGGCGTTCCTGGTGGGCTACGGGGTCGCCCGCTCCGTCGACGAGGGGTTCCTCGTCGGTGACCCGCGCCGGGGACTGCTTTGGCTCGCGGTCGCCCTGGTCGGCGTACTGTCCGGCGCCCGGGTCGTCCGGGGGGTGTTCGCACAGCTCGCCGGGTTGACGGAGCCGCTGCGTGACGGGCTGGTGCGGCACGCGGTCGACCGTTCCATGGCCAGGGCGGCCGGAGGCGGCCCCGGTGGCAGGGACCGGGCGGCCGTCTCGCGGCTGACGAACCAGGTCGAGATCGCCCGGGACAGCTTCGCCGGTCTCGTCCTCACCCTGCGTTCCTTCGTCTTCACCGCCGCCGGAGCCCTGCTCGGCCTGCTGTCGCTCCACCCCGCCCTGCTCGTGGTGGTCCTGCCGCCCATGGTGAGTGGTCTCGCACTCTTCCTCTGCACACTGCGGCCCATGGCAGCGGCCCAGCGCCGCGCCCTGGCGGCCGACGAAGCCCTCGGCGATCACGCGGCGCGGTCCCGTGCGGCGCTGCGCGACCTCACCGCCTGCGGGACGGCGCCCGACGCCGAACGGCGCGGCGCGGACCTGGTCGCGGATGCCGCCGCGCAGGCCCGCACCCTGGCCTACTGGGCGGCGGTGCGTACGGCGGCCCTGGGTGTCGCGGCCGACCTGCCCGTCCTCACCCTGCTGATCGCGGTGCCCTGGCTGCGCGGCCGGGGAGTGAGCACGGGCGCCCTGCTGGGGGCGTTCACCTACCTCGTCCAGTCCCTGCTGCCCGCCCTGCACACGCTGATGACCGCACTGGGCGCGGCCGGAGCCCGACTACTGGTCGTCCTCGACCGGGTCCTCGGCCCGGTGCCGAACGCGGCGCCGAGAGTCACGGACCTGCCTGACGTGTCGAAAGCCGTTCCGACCCGCTCGGTGCCGAGCCGCCCCACGGCCCCGGCGGTGGAACTGCGATCCGTCACCCTGTCGTACGGCGTGCACGCCGAGCCCGTCCTCGACGCGCTCGACCTGCGCGTCGCCCCGGGCGAACACCTTGCCGTGGTCGGCCCGAGCGGCATCGGCAAATCGACCCTCACCCGCCTCGTCGCGGGGACGCTCGCGCCGAGCGCCGGCGAAGTACGCGTGGCCGGCCACGTGGTGACGGGACGCGCCGTCGCCGAACTCTCCGCACTGCGCGTGCTCGTCCCGCAGGAGGCCTACGTGTTCTCCGGCAGCGTGGGCGACAACCTCGCGTATCTGCGCACGCACGTGGACCGGGGCGAACTCGCCGCCGCCGTCGGGGTCATCGGCCTGGACCCACTGGTCGAGCGCCTGGGCGGACTCGACGGCCCGGTGCGGCCCGCCGAACTGTCCCCGGGGGAAGCGCAGTTGATCGCGTTGGCCCGCGCGTACCTGTCCTCCGCCCCCTTGCTCCTGCTCGACGAGGCCACTTGTCACCTCGACCCGGCGTCCGAGGCCCGCGCGGAGGAGGCTCTCGCGGCGCGGCCCGGAACGCTCCTCGTGGTGGCGCACCGGCTGTCCTCGGCAGTCCGCGCCGACCGGATCCTGGTCCTGGACGGCGTACGGGCGATGTGTGGCACGCACGACGAACTGCTGAGCCGTTCGCCTCTCTATCGCGACCTGACGGGTCATTGGCGGGCGGGCTCGTCCCGACCGCTGTGACCGCGGCCCGGCGCGCACCGAGCGGTGTCGGGATCGTGGCCATGTGCGCGTCCGGTCACGTCCAGCCGGCGTTCTGGACGATGCGTATCGCGTCGACCCGGTTGCGGGCGCCCACTTTCCGGATCGCCGTGGCCATGTAGTTGCGGACCGTTCCACGGGACAGGTGCAGGCCCGCCGCGATCTCGGCGATCGGCGCTCCCTGGGACGCCATGGTCAGCACGCCCAGTTCGCGTGTGGTCAGAGGCATCTCCGAGCCCTTCAGCAGGGCCACGGTGAGCGACTCGTCCAGGAAGCGCTCCCCCCTGGCGACCGTGTGCACCGCCGTGATCAGCCGATGCGCCGGGGCGTTCTTGTCGACGAGGCCGAGGGCTCCCCCCTCGAACGCCCGGCGCAGCACCCCCGGCCGCTTGGCCGTCGTCAGGACGACGAGCCGGTCCCCGCACCGGATTCTCAGGCGCTCGCCGCACCCCTGGTCCGGGTCCCTCAGGCACTCGCCGTCCACGACGCAGACGTCGGCGCACGGCGCTTCGCGATCCGGGCCGTCGGCGTCGGGACACAGCGACGAGACTTCCAGCGTGTCGTCCGATCTCAGTAACTGCACCAACGCCGAGCTCAGCAGTTTCTCGTCATGCACCACGAGAGTACGAACCATCTTCTCCATCCCCCTGTCGGCGGCTGTCCCGTTCCGGCAGCCGGCTCCCCGCGGCCAACGGACCAAGTGCCCGTATCCGGTACGGCGGAACACGACGCGTCCTCAGGTGCGGACCGAACCGGGGTCAATCCGCCGTCTTCGGCGCTCCTTCGGGCTGGGGCGGGGGCGTACGCCCGGGCGAAGAAGGGCGGATAAGACACCCATCCACGGGACGGCCTCGCCCGGACGAACAGTGACCGGCGGTCCCTTGTGCCACGTACGGGCCTGGCGGGGGCGGTCCCTGTCACCCAGGACCGGCCGTGCCTGCGAAGCCGGACGGCCGGACAGGGATTTCGGCCGGTCCCGGGCTCCGGCCGAAAATCGCCGGTGCCCAATGTGGCGCGAAAGGAAGCGTCCTAGCGGTGTGCGAGACCGTCGATCATCAGGGCGAGGGTGAAGTCGAAGCGGTCGTGGCCCTCCCCCGCGGTGAGTTCGGTGGCGTGGCGGGTGGTGTGGGGGAAGGTCTCGGCGGGCAGCGAGGTGAATCGGCGCAGGAGTTCGTCGCGGTCGACGACCCAGGCGACGTCGTCGTGCGCCGCGCGCTGGTGCGCGATCGACGTTTCGAGGCAGTGGGCGGCCACGTACAGCAGGAGGGCGTCGATGGCCCAGGCGGCGGTCTGCGGGGCGACGCCGCCGGCGAGCAGGATCGCCAGCATTCCTTCGGTGACGCGCAGGATCTCCAGGTCGGTGGGGGCCATGGCGAACGCGGCGCGGGAGATGCCGGGGTATTTCAGGTACTGGTCGCGCAGCTGCGTGCACACGCTGCGGATCTGCTCCCGCCAGGCCGCGGAATCGGGCGCGAGATCAGGGTCGGGATCAGGCAGTACGAGGCCGGCGCACAACCGGCCGATCAGCAGCTCGTCCAAGTCGGCCTTGTTGACCACGTGGGCGTAGAGCGAGGCGGGGCCGGTGTCGAGTGCGCCGGCCAGTCGGCGCATGGACAGTGCCTCGTAGCCCTCCGTCGCAATGACGGACAGCGCGGTGTCGACGACCTGTTCCACGGTGATCGGGGCCTTGCGGCGCCGGGGCCTGGGGGCGGTCTCGGCCTCGGGGTTCGGCGGCTGGTGGCGCGCCGCGCGTCGCTCTCTCGGATTCACCCGACCACTATAACTTGACACGAACACTGTTCGAAACTAGAACAGTGTTCGTGAACAGGAACATGAATCAAGATGTGGACGTGACCGTGGTCGGCGCCGGGCCGGTGGGCCTCGGGCTCGCCGCCGAGCTGATCCTCTCCGGGGCGACGGTGCAAGTACTCGAACGACTCGCCGAGCCGAGCGAGGCCGTGAAGGCAGGGTCGATCAACGTGCCGACGGCCGAGGCACTCGACCGCCGCGGCCTGCTGCCCGCCGCCGAGAAGGTGCAGCGGGAGTTGCTCGACCGGATGGGCTCGTTCGCCCACCTGGCCCAGGATCGGACACCCCGTGAAGGCCGGCCGGGTGGTGAGGCTCCGGCGGTCGGCGAGGGTCGGCGAGCGCCCGACTCTCGGTTCACCGGGCACTTCGCGGGGATCGTCCTCGACGCCGACCTCGTGGACTGGTCCGATCCCGACCTCGCCGCGCACACCGCAGCCGACGGAGCACGCCTGGTGCCGCAGCGTGAGCTGGAGGCGCTGCTGACCGAACACCTCGAACGACTGGGCGTAAAGGTGCGTCGCGGGGTGGAGGTCACCGCGCTGGAGGACACCGGCGACGGGGTGCTCGTAGACACCACCGCCGGCACGGTACGCACCGGGTGGCTGGTCGGGTGCGACGGCGGCCGCAGTACCGTGCGCCGTCTCGCGGGCATCGACTTCCCCGGCACCGACCCCGAACTCGCCGGGCACCTGGCCGTCGCCGACATCGCCGACCCGGAGAAGCTCGCGGACGGATGGGCGTGGTCGACCCAGGGTGCGTATCGCCATGGGCCGCAGCCCGGGCGGGTCGTCACCGTGGAGTTCGGCGCCCCGCCCGCCGACCGGTCCGCGCCGGTGACTCTGGAGGAGGTGCAGTCCACTCTGCGCCGGGTCTCGGGCACCGACGTCACGCTGACCGCGCTGCGCGGCGCGGCGACCCGCTGGACCGACAACGCCCGCCAGGCCGCGGCCTATCGGTCGGGGCGGGTGCTGCTCGCCGGTGACGCCGCCCACGTGCACTCGCCGTTCGGCGGTCAGGGACTCAACCTCGGGTTCGGCGACGCGATGAACCTCGGTTGGAAGCTCGGTGCCATGGTCGCCGGATGGGCGCCCGAAGGGCTCCTCGACACCTACGACACCGAACGCCGTCCCCTCGGCGCCTGGGTCCTCGACTGGACGCGGGCCCAGATCGGGGTACTGCGCGGGGACGCCAGGTCGGCCGCGTTGCGCGAGGTCGTCGCCGATCTGCTGGGCACTCGGGACGGCACGACGTACGCGGTCAAGAAGATCGCCGGAGTCGACCAGCGCATCGACCTGCCCGGTGATCATCCACTGGTCGGGCGGTACGTCCCCGACGTGTGGCTGAAGGACGGGTCCCGGCTGGTCGACCACGGTCACGGCGGTGGGTTCCTGCTGCTCGACCGCAGTCCGGACGGCGCGTTCGGCCGACTCGCCGGGGCCTGGGCCGGTCGGGTGAGCAGCGTGACCGACGAACAGGCAACGCCGGCCGGGGTGTTGGTGCGCCCCGACGGGGTGGTCGCCTGGGCCTCCGACACCGTCGACATCGCCGCCGTCACCGGCCTCGAAACCGCCCTGCACCGATGGGCGGGCGCGCCGTCGTCCGCACAGGACTAATGTCCGTCATGTGAGCTCAGACGATGCGAACCGGCGCTGGACACGGTCCATGCCCGAGGCCTACGAACGTCACCTGGTGCCGGTCTTCTTCCGGCCCTTCGCCGCCGACCTGGCCGCGCGGGCGGCAGCGCTGCGGCCCCGCACGGTCCTCGAACTCGCCGCCGGAACAGGGGCGTTGACCTCGGCCCTGCTCAACGCGGTGCCCACGGCTTCGGTCGTGGCGACCGATCTCAACGAGGCGATGGTCACCGCGGGATCGGCGCGCGAGCCACGTGCGGAATGGCGGCAGGCGGACGCTCAGGAACTGCCCTTCGAGGACGGTGGCTTCGACCTGGTTCTGTGCCAGTTCGGGGTGATGTTCTTCCCCGACAGGCCGGCCGCCTACGCCGAGGTGCGCCGGGTTCTGGCCCCGCAGGGGCGGTTCCTGTTCAACAGCTGGGGTCCGCTGCCCTCGCACGGGTTCGGGGCCGCGTTCCAGGCCGCCCTGGACCAGTCCATGTCCGACGCGGCGCCCTCGTTCCTCAAGGACGTGCCCCACGGGTACTCCGATCCGGCCGTGGTCACCGCGGACCTCACGGCCGCCGGGCTGACCCTGGCCGCCGCCGAGGAGGTCACTCTGGAAGGCGTCGCGGAGTCGGCGGCCTCCGTCGCCACCGGGTTCCTCACCGGCACACCGGTGAGCGCCGCCCTGGAGGACCGCGAGGACGCGCAGGCCCTCCGGTCCGCCGTCACGCAGACGATGACGGACGACCTCGGCACCGGTCCTGTGACGGCGCCGATGACCGCGACCGTCTATACAGCGCACAAGTAGGCACGGCCTCGACCGGCCGCCACCGATCACGAATCGACAGTGACTACTGCTGCTGCTCCCACTGTTCCTTGGTGATCTCGTACCGCACGCCTCCGTGCTCGGAGCCCTCGATCACCTCCATGTCGGGAGGAGTGGGGATGGTGTCCGCGAGCGCCATGCGGAGTTTCTCCATGACATTGCGCGAACCGCGGTTCACGGTCATCGTCTCCGCCCAGACCATGCGCAGACCGAGCCCGGCGAACGCCTTGACCAGCAGGGCCCGCGAGACCTCGGTGGCGTACCCCTTGCCCCAAGCCGCCTGCCGCAGCCGGTAGCCGAGTTCGGCCTCGTCCAACGGGCCCTCCTGCTCCGGACGCAGGCAGAACCAGCCGATGAACGCGCCGCCGTCCTTCTCCTGCGCGGCGAACAGTCCGAGATCGCCGCGCCATCTCTCGTAGCCGGCGATGATTCTCGGCAGATGGAGCTCGCGGACGATGTCCGGAGCGGTCGGACTGCCCCCGGTCAGATAGCGCATGACCGCGGGGTCGCTGTCCAACTCGACCAGCAGGTCCGCGTCGTCGGCGGTGAAGCGGCGCAGGGTCAGGCGCTCGGTCTCCAGGTAGGTGTCCACAGAGTCGATCATGCCCAGCACAGGGCGAGCGGTTCAACGGCTTTGCACGCACGGGCTTCGGCGGTGGCAGAAGTGGTGGGGTCCTCATGGACATGGTTGCGGTGAGAGCGGGCAGGAGACGTCTACCCTGCTTTCCAGCTAAGGCGGAACCGTGACCTCCTCCGTGAACGCTCGCGAAGCGACCGACCGCACGACAGGAACAGCCGAGGCCACCGACGATCTGCCCTGGATCGAGGACGGCGGCAAGGTCGCGCCCAAGGACGCACGCGCGCTGTCCCGGCTGTTCCTGGACCGGCTGCAGGTTCTGGAGGAGGGCACCCGCGAGTACCAGTACGCGCGCAACACCCTCATCGAGATGAACCTGTCCCTGGTCGCCTTCGCGGCCCGCCGC
>NZ_JBSFLV010000162.1:0-19462 GCF_053599215.1 Streptomyces sp. NPDC001002
GGAGAGTCCGACTTCCCTATGGTCACCACTGGAATTCTTTGATTCCGAAATAGACTCAATGATTTGCCATCGTAGTCGCGCTACGCGCAACACAGTCGAGGGCGTGCCCTCGGCAGGCCCGCCTGCGGTGGCGGTCTCCTTGCCCTGGTAGCCGGAGAGCAGCTGGATGACCTGCTGCCGCACCCGGTTGAGGTCGGCGCCCAGCTTGACCAGGACCTGGGCGGCGACGCCCTCGCCCTCACGGATCAGGCCGAGCAGGATGTGCTCCGTGCCGATGTAGTTGTGGCCCAGCTGAAGGGCCTCGCGGAGCGACAGCTCCAGGACCTTCTTGGCACGGGGGGTGAAGGGGATGTGCCCGGACGGGGCCTGCTGGCCCTGACCGATGATCTCCTCCACCTGCTGGCGGACCGCCTCGAGCGAAATCCCGAGGCTCTCAAGGGCCTTGGCGGCGACACCCTCACCCTCGTGGATCAGACCCAGGAGGATGTGCTCGGTGCCGATGTAGTTGTGGTTGAGCATCCGGGCTTCTTCCTGAGCCAGGACGACAACCCGCCGCGCGCGGTCGGTGAACCTCTCGAACATCGTTAATCGCTCCTCAGAGCGGTCAGGCAGTGGGGGGAACTTCCCCTCCCTGTCCTTCCGCAGCTTAGTCCCGCAAGCGGGGACCGCTCATTCCAACTGCCGACACCGGACCGAGAACCAGCACTGCCTCCTGACCCCGAACGCCGACATCTGCTCCAACTCGATGGTGCGAGACGATGTTCCCGCAGGCCAGACAGTTACCCCCACCATCAGTACGCCGATGGCGAACGTGAGACGCCCCGTCCTGCGTGTCGCCCCCTCTCACTAGGGATGTCTTACCCGTGCGAACGGACACTCCATGCCGCGCGCACCGGTTCCCTCCGCTATGGGCGAACACCCTTGCACCTCGCCGCACCCCCGCACGCCCCCTTTTCCGACACGCTGCGCAATTACCGGAACACCCAGCGTAACTCGCGGCCTCTTCCGGCGGTTGCGCTTGTCATGGTTGGCAGCGACCCCTCGCTCACCCGTCCGCCCACCGCGGTCCGCACGACGGTCCCGCCCCCACGCCGCCCATCGGATCAGAGCAATCCCGACGAACCGCGCAATCCGGTCGACCGGCTCCACCGGTGGTACGAGGACGAGCTGGGCTGGCCGACGGAGACCGCCTACCCCGACTCCCCGCTACGACTGCGCGCGGGCGTGCGTTTCGACGTCCTGGACGTGCCGGCCGAGGCGGGCCGGGCGGCGCTGCGGCATCTCGCGCCGGGCTCTCCGGTGGCCCTCCAGGGCGACCGGATGCGGCTGCTGGTGGCCGCGGGCGGCGCGGAGGAGCTGCCGGGGCTGCTGGACTGGCTGGAGTGGCGCGCGCTGGCGCTGGATCTGACCGCGATCGGCGAGGGCGGCCTGCTGGACGCGCCGCTGCTCCCCACGCGGGTTCCGGTCCGCGCGGACACCCTGCAGGGGGCCGCCGTATGGTTGCGGCCCCCCGAGCCGGGGTGCGAGGTCGAGGCCTCGCTGCCGACGCTGTCGGCCGTGGGGGGCCTTGGGGGCGCCCCCGATCTCGTACGACTGGTGGACACGGTGGCGACGCAGTGTCACCGTCTGCGGCTGCGGCGCGCCTGCGCCGGGCCGCCGTCCTTTCCCTAGGCCCGCGAGCGGGCTTTCGGGACGGTAATGCCTGTGATCAGGCGTTGGCCTTCTCGTAGGCCTCACGGATGGACGCGGGGACGCGGCCACGGTCGTTGACCTCGAAGCCGTTCTCCTTCGCCCACGCGCGGATCTGTGCGGTGTCCTGGCTGCCGCCCGTCGCGGCACGCGCCTTTCCACGCCCGCCCGAAGCGCGGCCCCCGGTACGCCGACCACCCTTCACGTAAGGGTCGAGAAGGCCGCGAAGCTTGTCCGCATTGGCAGTCGTGAGATCGATCTCGTACGTCTTGCCGTCCAACGCGAACGTGACGGTCTCGTCCGCCTCGCCACCGTCGAGGTCGTCGACAAGAAGGACCTGAACCTTCTGTGCCACCGGATTTCCTTTCATCCATAACTTGAGGGCCGGAGGTCTGCGGCGTCCGCCGTTTCGCCGTCCCTTGTTATATGCAGTACTGCAGTACGTCGGAAAGCAAACCGCTTTTGCTGGAAAAACACAAACCCCCGGGAGAGACCGGCCGACCCGGTCCGGTCCGGAAACATGCGCGTTTCGGACATAGGGAACCTGGGCAGGGGTCGCGCGGAATACAGCCTGGTGATCGGCGATCACAGATCCTCACAGATGCAGAAGCATCCGGCTGTTGCCCAAGGTGTTCGGTTTCACTCGTTCGAGTCCGAGGAACTCGGCGACGCCCTCGTCATAGGAACGCATCAGCTCCGCGTAGACATCGGCATCGACAGGCGTCTCACCGATCTCGACGAAGCCGTGCTTGCCGAAGAAGTCCACTTCGAAGGTCAGGCAGAAAACGCGACGAACACCGAGCCAGCGCGCGGTCTGCAGCAACTTCTCCAGCAACTGATGCCCGACACCGGCACCCTTCAGGCCGCCCTTCACCGCGAGAGTGCGGACTTCCGCGAGGTCTTCCCACATCACATGCAGTGCGCCGCAGCCGACCACCTCTGCGTTGTCGTCCCGTTCGGCGACCCAGAACTCCTGGATGTCCTCGTAAAGCGTCACCGTCGCTTTGTCGAGCAGGATGCGGTCACGGACGTACGCGTCAAGGAGACGGCGCACGGCCGGGACATCGCTGGTACGGGCCCGCCGGACGGTGATGGCTTTAGCGCTGACTTCGGGACCTTCGGGGCTCACTGCTGACATGAGCGGACGCTATCGCCCGCCGTCACCCGGCGCCGCGCCGGGGTTCGCCTCTTCCTGTTCCCGGGTTTCCGGTCCCTGGACCATGCGTACGGCGTCCCGCAGAGCATGTCGCTGTTCGTCGCTCATCATGCCGAAGAACGCGACGAGAGCGGCGGCCGGGTTGTCACTCTGCGCCCACGCGTCGTTCATCAGGGCAGCGGCGTACGCGGCCCGCGTGGAGACCGCCTCATATCGATAGGCCCGGCCTTCGGCCTCACGGCGTACCCAACCCTTCTGATGGAGATTGTCCAAAACGGTCATCACCGTGGTGTACGCGATGGACCGTTCCTGCTGAAGGTCTTCCAGGACTTCTCGAACGGTCACCGGGCGGTTCCACTTCCACACCCGCGTCATGACCGAGTCTTCGAGTTCTCCCAATGGGCGAGGCACAGCTCGCACAATAGTGGGAGATCACCGCATTGGCGTGCCGGACGTGCGCTTCACCGGCAAACGGCAACAAAAAGGGCGTACGACTCGAAAAACAAGCGAGTCGTACGCCGATGAGGGCGCCCTAGGCGGAACGGCTCAGCCGTCGCCCTTCGCGGAGGCCTGCTGGGCACCCTCCGCGCGCGCGAGGACGGCGTCCACGGCGGCGTCCTCCTTGGCCTTGTTGGCCCCGCCCTGGGTCTTCACGATCACCCTGATCACGCCGATGAAGAACACGGCCATGACGATCGGCGGCACGAGCGCGGAGACGTAGTCCATGGCTCCAGAGTAGCCACGCGGCGTGCGGCGGCCGGGCGGGGGGTGCGAGTGGAGAGTGCGAGTGGGGAGTGCGCTCAGCCCGCGGCGAGTTCCCTGGGCGGGGTCGCCGTGCTCGGCGGGGTCGGTTTGCGGCGCGGGAAGACCTCGCCAGGCGTGGGGATGGGCCGGTTCGGCTTCGGGGCGGCCGGAGCGGGCGCCGGCTTGGGAGCGGCGGGCTTCTCCGCGGGCCGCTTCTGCGGATCGGCGCCCACCGCGTCCGAGAGACCGCCGGGCAGGGCCGTGAGGCGCGTACGGGAGACGGGGACGACCGCAGCGACCGGACGGATCGCCCGACGCGCGAGGCGGGCGCGTACGTCCTGCTCCGCGAGCGTCTGGCAGCGGTCCAGGAGCGCGGCGGCGACCGGATTGCCCCGCAGGGCGCGCAGGGCCGCGAGGTCGTCGGGTTCCGGGCGGTACCCGGACCCCAGCGCCTCCTCCAGGAGCGCGAGATATCCGGCGACGGTGCCGGGCAGCGCGGCACGGTAGCGGCCCAGGTCCGCCACCAGGAAGGCGCGCAGCCGGGCCCCCTCGCGCAATGCCTCGTCGAGGGACTCGGCCAGGCGGAGGCAGTCTTGGACGTCCTCGGCCGAGGCGGGGCTGGGGCGAAGGGCGAGGGCGAGAGCGCGGCGGAGCACACGCAGCTCCTCCACACCGAACGCCATGCCGCCGCGGGATCCGTATGGCGTGGGCATACGCCGACGGTACGCGCTAATCAGACAAACTCGACATAGGGGAACGGTGTGGCGCGACCAAGCCACCCGGTTGATCAGCCGGAACACAGGGCACCTGGCATGCCCCCGTGGACCGGCGGCGGCGTCACATGCGGGACACGTTTCGTTCGTACACCAACCGCAGGCCCACCAGCGTCAGCCAGGGTTCGTGTTCGTCGATCACCGAGGCCTCGCCCAGGACCATCGGGGCAAGGCCGCCCGTGGCGATCACCGTGACGTCGTCGGGGTCCTCGGCGAGTTCGCGGGCCATGCGTGTGACGACGCCGTCGACCTGGCCGGCGAAGCCGTAGATGATGCCGGACTGCATCGCCTCGACGGTGTTCTTGCCGATCACGGCGCGCGGCCGGGCGACCTCGATCTTGCGGAGCTGGGCGCCGCGGACGCCGAGTGCCTCGACGGAGATCTCGATGCCGGGGGCGATGACGCCGCCGACGTACTCCCCGCGCGCGCTGACCGCGTCGAACGTCGTCGCCGTGCCGAAGTCGACGACGATCGCGGGACCGCCGTAGAGCTCGACGGCCGCGACGGAGTTGATGATCCGGTCCGCGCCGACCTCCTTGGGGTTGTCGGTGAGGATCGGGACGCCCGTCTTCACGCCCGGCTCGACGAGGACCGCGGGCACGTCGCCGTAGTAGCGCCGTGTCACCTCGCGCAGCTCGTGCAGGACGGAGGGGACGGTCGCGCAGATGGCGATGCCGTCGATGCCGTCGCCGAGCTCGTCCCCGAGCAGCGGGTGCATGCCCATCAGGCCCTGCAGCAGGACCGCCAGCTCGTCGGCCGTGCGGCGCGCGTCCGTGGAGATCCGCCAGTGCTCGACGATGTCCTCACCGTCGAACAGGCCGAGGACCGTGTGCGTGTTCCCTACGTCGATGGTCAGCAGCATGGCCGGTTCCTACTCCGCCGCTCGCAGGTCCAGGCCGATGTCCAGGATCGGCGAGGAGTGGGTCAGGGCCCCCACGGCCAGGTAGTCCACGCCGGTGTCCGCGTACGCCTTCGCGTTCTCCAGGGTGAGCCGGCCCGACGCCTCCAGGACGGCGCGGCCGTCCACGATGCCCACCGCCTCCTCGCACTCGCCGGGCGTGAAGTTGTCCAGCAGGATCAGGTCCGCGCCCGCGTCGACGACCTCACGCAGCTGGTGCAGCGTGTCGACCTCGACCTCGATCGGCACCTCGGGGAACGCCTCCCGCACCGCCTCGAAGGCCTGCGCGACCCCGCCCGCGGCGACCACGTGGTTGTCCTTGACGAGCGCCGCGTCGGACAGCGACATCCGGTGGTTGACGCCTCCGCCGCAGCGGACCGCGTACTTCTCCAGGGCCCGCAGTCCCGGCGTCGTCTTGCGGGTGTCGCGCACCCGCGCCTTGGTGCCGTCCAGCGCGTCCGCCCACGCGCGCGTGTGGGTCGCGACGCCCGACATGCGGCACAGCAGGTTGAGCGCGCTGCGCTCGGCGGTGAGCAGGTCACGCGTGCGCGTGGTGACCGACAGCAGCCGCTGCCCCGCCCCCACCCGGTCGCCGTCCTCGACGTGCCGCTCGACCTCGAACTCGTCCGTGCACACCACGGACAGCACTGCCTCGGCAACTCTCAGGCCCGCCACGACGCCGTCCTCGCGCGCGGTGAAGTCGGCGGTGGCGACGGCGTCCTCGGGGATGGTGGCGACCGTGGTCACGTCCACGCCGTGGTCGAGGTCCTCCTGGATGGCCACATTGGCGATGTCCTCGACCTCCAGGGGGTCGAGCCCGGCGTCGGCCAGGAGCTGCGCGAGCGCGGGATCGAGCCCGCACTCCAGGTATTCGGCCAGGTCATTGGCGTCGCCCTCGGCACCGCAGGCGCAGCCGTCGCCGCAGCCTCCGGACGAAGCGAGGGGGAGGTCGGGGGTGCTCACGTCTGTCACTGCTCCTGATGGGGCTGCCGGGTCGGGGGGAAGTCTGCGGTATCGGTGGTGTGCAGGGCGAGCGCGCGGTCCGGATTCAGCCGTACGACGATGTGGCGCCGCCATGCCGTGTCGTCGCGCTCGGCGTGGTCCTCGCGCCAGTGGCAGCCCCGCGTCTCCTCGCGCGTACGGGCGGCGGCGACCAGGACACGGGCCACGTACAGGAGGTTGGTGGCCTCCCAGGTGTCGACGCCGGGCTCGGACGTCTTGCCGTTCTCGGCGAGGTCGTCGCGCGCCTCGGTGTCCAGGCGCTGGAGCTGCTCCGCGGCCTGGGCGAGGGACGCGGCGGAGCGCAGGACGCCCGCGCCGTCGGTCATGATCCGCTGGATCGCGAACCGGTTCTCGGGGGCGAGCAGCGGGTGCGCGGGCGTCTTCGGGTGCTCGACGGGTTCGGGCACGCGCGCGTGGAGGCCGTCCCGCGCCCGGCTCTCCCCGATGTCGGCGGCGATGCGCTCGGCGTAGACGAGGCCCTCCAGGAGGGAGTTGGAGGCGAGCCGGTTGGCGCCGTGCACGCCGGTGCAGGCGACCTCACCGCACGCGTACAGGCCCGGGACGGTCGTGCGGCCCCGGGAGTCGGTGCGCACGCCCCCGGAGGCGTAGTGCGCGGCCGGTGCGATCGGGATCGGGTCGGTGACCGGGTCGATGCCGTGCGCGCGGCAGGCGGCGAGGATCGTCGGGAAACGGTGCTCCCACATGTCGGCGCCGAAGTGCCGGGCGTCCAGGAACATGTGCTCGGCGTCCTGCTCCTGCATGCGCCGCATGATGCCCTTGGCGACGATGTCCCGGGGCGCGAGTTCGGCCAGTTCGTGCTGTCCCACCATGAAGCGCACGCCGTCGGCGTCGACCAGGTGGGCGCCCTCGCCGCGCACCGCCTCGGAGACCAACGGCTGCTGGCCCTCCGCGTCGGCGCCCAGGAAGAGCACGGTCGGGTGGAACTGCACGAACTCCAGGTCGCTCACCTCGGCCCCGGCGCGCAGCGCGAGCGCCACGCCGTCGCCGGTCGACACCGACGGGTTGGTGGTCGCCGAGAACACCTGGCCCATGCCGCCGGTCGCGAGGACGACCGCGGGCGCGTGCACGGCGCCCACGCCGTCGTGCTGGCCCTCGCCCATGACGTGCAGGGAGACACCGGCGGTGCGGCCGTCGGCGTCGGTCAGCAGGTCGAGCACGAGCGCGTTCTCGATCGTGCGCAGCCCTCGCGCGCGTACCGCCTCGACGAGCGCCCGGGAGATCTCCGCGCCGGTGGCGTCGCCGCCCGCGTGCGCGATCCGGCGGCGGTGGTGGCCGCCCTCCCGGGTGAGTTCGAGCAGGCCCTCGGAGGACTCGTCGAAGTGCGCGCCGGTGTCGATGAGCCGGCGTACGGCGTCGGGTCCTTCGGTGACCAGGATCCGTACGGCCTCCTCGTCGCACAGGCCCGCGCCCGCCACGAGGGTGTCGTCGAGGTGCTGTTCGGGGGTGTCGCCCTCGCCGAGGGCCGCGGCGATGCCGCCCTGCGCCCAGCGCGTGGAGCCGTCGTCGAGGCGGGCCTTGGTGACGACGACCGTGCGCAGGCCCGCGGCCTCGCAGCGCAGGGCGGTGGTCAGGCCGGCCACTCCGGAACCGACGACCACCACGTCCGCGGCGATGCTCCAACCCGGGGCGGGGGCGTGCAGTCGTATGCCTGTGCTGGTCACGAGGCGGCTCCGAAGGTGAGGGGGAGGTTGTCGATCAGCCGGGTCGTGCCGACCCGGGCGGCGACGGCGAGGACGGCCTCGCCGGTGAATCCGTCCTCGATCTCGGTGAAGTCGGACGGGTCGACGAGGGCCAGGTAGTCCAGTTCGAGCGGCGGCGACAGCCGCGCGCCCTCGTCGAGGGCCAGGCGGGCGGCCGCGCGGACGGCGGAGGGGGCGCCCGGGAGCGCCTTGGCGACGGCGTGCGTGTCGGCGGCGGCGCGGGACTCCCCGATGGCGCTGAGCGCCTCGGCACGCGCGTGCGTGGCGGGCACCTCACGCGCCCGTGCGCGCAGCGCCTCCTGCGCCGCGTGCCGGTCGCGGCCCGCGAACAGCGCGCGGGAGAGCGCGAGGGCGGTGCGCCGCTCCTCGGGCGAGAGGAAGCGGTTGCGGCTGGAGAGGGCGAGCCCGTCGTCCTCGCGGACGGTGGGTACGCCGACGATCTCGATGCCGAAGTTCAGGTCCCGCACCATGCGGCGGATGACGGCGAGCTGCTGGGCGTCCTTCTGGCCGAACAGGGCCACGTCGGGACGCGTGAGGTGGAGCAGCTTGGCGACGACCGTGAGCACGCCGTCGAAGTGCCCGGGGCGCGAGGCGCCCTCCAGGCGCTCCCCCATGGGGCCCGCGGTGATGCGGACCTGGGGCTGTCCGCCCGGGTAGACCTCGTCCACGGAGGGCGCGAACACGGCGTCGGCGCCGGACAGTTCGGCGAGCTTGAGGTCGGCGTCCAGCGTGCGCGGGTAGCGGTCGAGGTCCTCGCCCTGGCCGAACTGGAGGGGGTTCACGAAGACGGTGACGACGACCTCGCCGTCCGGTCCGGCGATCTCGCGCGCGGTGCGGATGAGGGTGGCGTGGCCCTCGTGCAGGGCGCCCATGGTCATCACGACGGCACGGCGGCCGGTACGCGTGCGTGCGTGCAGTTCGTCGGCGGTGCGCAGCAGAGTGGTGGTCATCGGCCGTCTCCCTCGGCGCCGTCGGTCCCGGTGGTTCCCGTCGGCCCGGTCGTGCCGTTCGCGAGCACTCCGAGCAGGTCCTCGGCGTACTCGGGCTTGAGCAGGCCGTGGGCGAGCGCGCGGTCGGCGGTCGCGCGGGCCATCGCCAGATAGCCGGCGACGGTCTGCGGGGCGTGCTTGCGCAGCTCCGCCACGTGCGCGGCGACGGTGCCCGCGTCTCCGCGCGCGACCGGGCCGGTCAGGGCCGCGTCACCGGAACGCAGCGCGTTGTCGAGCGCGGCGCCCAGCAGCGGGCCGAGCATCCGGTCGGGGGCGTCGACGCCGGCCTCGCGCAGCAGCTCCATGGACTGGGCGACCAGCGTGACCAGGTGATTGGCGCCCAGCGCGAGCGCCGCGTGGTAGAGCGGGCGGCGCTCCTCCTCGATCCACTCGGGTTCGCCGCCCATCTCGATGACCAGGGCCTCGGCGGCCAACCGCAGCTCGTGCGGGGCCGTGACGCCGAACGAACAGCCGGCCAGCCGCTGGACGTCCACAGGCGTGCCGGTGAAGGTCATCGCCGGGTGCAGGGCCAACGGCAGTCCGCCCACCCGCAGGGCCGGGTCCAGGACCTTGGAGCCGTACCGCCCGGAGGTGTGCACGAGCAGCTGTCCCGGTCGCACGGCCCCCGTCTCGGCGAGGCCCTCGACCAGCCCGGGCAGGGTGTCGTCCGGGACCGTCAGCAGCACCAGCTCGGCGCGTGCCAGCACCTCCGCGGGCGGCACGACGGGCACGTCCGGCAGCAGCAGCGCGGCGCGCCGCCTGGAGGCGTCGGAGACTCCCGAGACGGCCACCGGGCGGTGCCCGGCGAGCTGGAGCGACGCGGCCAGCGCGGGGCCCACCCGGCCGGCTCCGACGACACCGACGGTGAGCCGCGCGGGGCGGTCCCTGGGGTCTGGCTGTTGGACTGTACTCACGCGACCGAGGCCTTCCCGTTCCAGTCCGCTCTGGGTACCGGACGATTTCTCGTCATGTTAACGCGATTGGTTCGAGGGGCGTTCGGTTGTCCACAGGCTGTGGGCGACGGCACGTCGTCCCGATCCGGAAAGCCTGTGGAAAACCTGGTGCCCGTACGCAAGGGCGTTGGGCATGATCCGGGCCATGAGCGATACGGCGCAGAGCGATACGGCGGAACAGATCAAGCGGCGGCGCGAGCGACGCGTCAGCGCGAACCGGAGCGCGGAGCGCGCACTGGCCCGCATGGGTTTCCTGAACCCGCTGCGCGAGCGCCTGGCGCTGCTGGCCGACGCGCACGAGGTGTACGACCTGGACGAGACGGCGGACTTCTACGGCAACGGGATCGTCGAGGCCCTGGAGGAGAAGGTCGCGGCACTGCTCGGCAAGGAGGCCGCCGCGTTCTTCCCCACGGGCACGATGGCCCAGCAGGTCGCGCTGCGCAGCTGGGCGGGCCGCACCGGCAACCCGACGGTCGCCCTGCACGCCCTCGCCCACCCCGAGATGCACGAACGGCATGCGTTCAGCCAGGTCAGCGGCTTGCGCCCGGTCCGCGTGACGAGCGAGCCCCGATTGCCGACCGCCGCCGAGGTCCACGACTTCGAGGAGCCCTTCGGCGCCCTGATGCTCGAACTGCCCCTCAGGGAGGCCGGTTTCGTGCTGCCCACCTGGGAGGAGCTGACCGCGGTCGTGGACGCGGCGCACGAGCGCGACGCGGTGGTGCACTTCGACGGGGCGCGCCTGTGGGAGACCACCGTCCACTTCGGCCGCCGCCTGGCCGAGATCGCGGACCTCGCGGACAGCGTCTACGTGTCGTTCTACAAGTCCTTCGACGCGTTCGGCGGCGCCGCGCTGGCCGGCCCGAAGACCCTGATCGAGGAGGCGAAGGCCTGGCGGCACCGGTACGGGGGCGCGGTCTTCCAGCAGTTCCCGACCGTCCTGTCGGCCCTCGCAGGGCTGGAGCGGGACCTGCCCCGGCTGCCCGAGTACGTCACCCACGCACGCGTGGTGGCCGCCGCCCTGCGCGAGGGCTTCGCGGCGGCCGGGATCCCCTGGGCGCGGATCCATCCCGAAGTCCCGCACACCTTCGACTTCCAGGTCTGGCTGCCGTACGGCGTCGACGAACTCTCCGAGGCGGCGATCCGCCAGGCCGAGGAGACCGGGACCGCCCTGTTCGGCAACCCCTGGGACGAGCGGGGCCCGGGCCTGGCGATGACCGAGGTCTACGTCCGCGCCGACGCCCTGGAGTGGACGGCGGCGGACGTGAAGACGGCGGTCGCGGAGTTCGTGTCCCGGTTGACCGAGGGGACCGGCGGAACGGGGGCAGCCGACACCGTCGGCGCGTAGAACGCGCCCCGCCCCGTCAGCACATAGAACGCGGGCGCCGACCCAGCCACCGGCCCAGGGACCGCCGTACCCGTCCCGTCCGCCGTACCCGCCCGTGGGCCGGTCGGCCGGCGACGGCGGCCCGGAGCTGCCACTGGTCGCGCAGTTCCCGCACGACCTGCCAGTCGTCGGCGCCGGGCGCGGGCGGCGCCGGCTCACCCAGCCTGCGGGCTCGGTAGGTGTCGAGGAGGTACTGCTGCGTGATGCTCATGGCGGATCGCCTTCTCGGGACGTGGAGACGGTGAAGGACATGACGTCAGGAGAACCTGACGTCAGAGATCCGTGGGCTCCGCGGCTGCCCCGGTGTTTCCAGATTGCGCCGGTACGTCGGTCGCGTCGCGCCGATTGACGGCCGCCGTCAATCGGGCGGGGTGTTGTCAGTGGCGGGGTGCACCATGAGGTCATGAGCGTGCGCATCGACATCGCGGGGCTGCGGCCGGAGAGGGTCGCCGTCGTCCCCTCGCCCCTGGCCGAGCTCGGCATGGCGCTGCACGCGCTGTCCGAGCCGGGGCACCATCCCGGTCTGCAGGGCTGGGTGACCGGCGTGACCGCCCGGATGGACCCGCAGCTGGCCGACCGGATGTGCGAGGCCGACTTCCTGTGGCGGACGACGTTCTCGGACCTCTTCATGCCCTGCGCCGGCATCCCCGGCCGGACCACGCTGCCCGGGGCGACGCTCGCCGAGGAGCTGGACCAGCTCGACAAGCTGACCGACGAGCAGTTCGTGGACGCGGCCCTGGAGTTCACCTGCGCCATGCCCTACGGCACGGGCCCGAGCCCCCTCGTCGACGCCGGACTGCGTCGCCGGGCCCTGGAGCTGGCCGCCTCGCGCGGGCCGCAGCAGGTGCGCTTCAGTGAGCGGCTGCTGTCCGACCCGCCCCGGATCCGGGCCTGGCTGCGGCAGTTCCTGGCCGACTGCGACGAGGCGTTCTTCGCGGACACCTGGTCCCGGCTGCGCCACCAGCTCGCCGCCGACGCCCGCCTCAAGACGGACCTGCTGCGCCACCGGGGCCTGGCCGAGATGCTGACCGCGGTCTCCCCGGTCGTCACGCTCGACGAGGGCACCGACCAGATCACGGTCGACAAACTGAGCGTCGGCCGCACGGCCACGGAGGACGGCGGCCTCCTCCTCGTACCGACGAGCCTGGGCTGGCCGCACCTGTCCGTCCTGTACCGACCGCACTGGCAGCCGGTCGTGCACTACCCGGTCGCCACCCCCGAGCTGACCTCACCGGCCTCCGTGGAGCAGCTGACCCTGCGCATGACCGCGCTGTCCCACCCCGTCCGGATGCGCATCTGCCGGCATCTGGCCCGCAGCGCCTACACGACGAGCGAACTGGCCCAGGTCCACGGCATGACCGCCCCCGAGATATCCCGCCACCTCAGCGTCCTGAAGAAGGCGGGCCTGATCACCACCCGCCGCCGCGGCCGCTACGTCCTCCACCAACTGGACGTCACGGTGGTGGCCCGCCTGGGCAGCGACTTCCTGGAGGGCGTCCTGCGCTGAGCAGGCCGGCACTTGAACGCCCCGCGCAGGGCCGGCACCCCGCGCCGAACGCCCCGCAGGGACGACGTCAGCCGTGCCCGCCCGCCCGTACCAACCCCGTCTCGTACGCGAGGACGACGACCTGTACGCGGTCCCGGAGGCCCAGCTTGGTCAGTATGCGGCCCACGTGGGTCTTGACCGTGGCCTCGGACAGGACCAGGCGGGCCGCGATCTCGCCGTTCGAGAGGCCCTGCGCGACCAGGACCATGACCTCGCGCTCGCGGTCGGTGAGGCGCTCCAGTTCCTTGTGCTGCGGCTGCTTCCCGGCGCTCGGCAGCATCGGCGCGAACCGGTCCAGGAGGCGGCGCGTGGTCGAGGGGGCCACCACCGCGTCGCCGCTGTGCACGGCACGGATCGCGGCGAGGAGCTCGCCCGGCGGCACGTCCTTGAGCATGAAGCCGGAGGCACCGGCCTTGAGCCCGGAGAAGGCGTACTCGTCGAGGTCGAAGGTGGTCAGGATCAGCACCTTGGGCGGGTTGTCGTCCTGACAGATGCGGCGGGTCGTCTCCACCCCGTCGAGCTTGGGCATCCGGACGTCCATCAGCACCACGTCGACGGTCGTCGCGCGCAGCACCTCAAGGGCCTCGACACCGTCCCCCGCCTCCGCGACGACCTCCATGTCCGGCTGTGCCGCGAGCACCATCCGGAATCCGGTGCGCAGCAGCACCTGGTCGTCCACGAGCATCACGCGGATCGTCATCGGGGCCTCTTCCGTTCTCTTCACGTTCGGGTCGACAAGGTCATCGGTCATTGCTTCGGCGAGCCGTTACAGGTGTCAGCGTGGGGCGTGCGTCCACGTCAGTGTGCGGGTTTCAGCGGCAGCAGCGCACTGATCCGGAACCCGCCGCCCGGGCGCGGGCCCGCGTCCAGGGTGCCGCCCACCATGCCGACCCGCTCGCGCATCCCGATCAGGCCGTGGCCCTGTCCGTCGATGCCGCCCTCCTCGTACAGCTCGTGCGGTGCGCCCTTGCCGTCGTCCTCGACGAGCAGCCCCAGGCCGTCGTCGAAGTACACCAGCCGCACGCTGGCGCCCGTGTTGGGGCCGCCGTGCTTGCGGGTGTTGGTCAGCGCCTCCTGGACGATGCGGTACGCGGTCAGCTCGACGCCGCTGGGCAGCGGGCGCGGGGTGCCCTCGACCTTGAAGTCGACGGGCAGTCCGGAGGTGCGGCACTGCGCGATCAGGTCGTCGATCTGCTCGACGTCGGGCTGCGGGACGTACTCGCCGGCCTCCTTGTGCTCGCCGGTGCGCAGGACGCCCAGCAGGCGGCGCATCTCCGCGAGGGCCTGGCGGCCGGTGGAGGAGATGGTCTCCAGGGCCTTCTTGGCCTGGTCGGGCGCGGAGTCCAGGACGTAGGCGGCGCCGTCGGCCTGCACCACCATCACCGACACGTTGTGCGCGACCACGTCGTGCAGCTCGCGCGCGATCCGGGCGCGCTCGGCGGCCACCGCGACCTTCGCCTGCGCCTCGCGCTCCTTCTCCAGACGGGCGTTGCGCTCCTCCAACTGCTCGAAGTACGCACGCCGCGTGCGTATCGAATCGCCCAGCACCCAGGCGAGCGCGAACGGCACCGTCTGGAAGACCACGACCCCCACGTTGTTCAGGACGCTCGTGTCCTGGTTGGGCCAGCGCAGGTGCGCCACCGTGGCCGCGCCCAGACTGGCCACCAGCGCCAGCCTGGAGGCCCATCTGGCACCCGTGGCAGCCACCGTGTAGACGATCACCAGCATGGCGAAGTCGGCCGGTGTCACCGCGACGTCCACCACCAGCTGCACGACGCCCACCACCAGGGTCAGCAGCAGCATCTTCTCCGGCATCCGCCGGCGCAGCGCGATCACCAGGGACAACAGGAACGCGATCGGCACGATCAGCACCTGCGCGTCGGTGCCCGAATCCTCCGTACGAGCCGTGGCGCTCGCCACGGAGACCCCGAACAGGATGACGGCCCAGAAGGTGTCGACCCCGGTCGGGTGTCTGCGGAGGAAGTCATAGAGGCGCTGCACGTAACCCAGCGTAGGGAAGCGTGATGCGTGCAGGGGTCAACCGGAGGACCGATCCGTATCCGCCGCGCATACTCCGCAAGGTGGAGGCTCCGCTCTTCCGTTCGGGCAGGACCCCGGGTTTCGCACGGTCTCGCCGTCCACCAGGTGGCGCACTCGGGCATAGCCGACCCGTTCCCAAGGACAGGCCCTAGGGCCTGCCCGGCGGATCATGCCGGCGTCGCGGGCCCTGGCACGCACATCTGCGGCGTTGTCGTCACTCGCCGACTCCCCCACGCTCGGCTTCGCTCGCGCGGGGGGACCCCCATCGCGTCGACTCCCTCCTCCGCCTTGCAGCTGCACGCACCAGACCCCGCTCGGCTCGGCCAAGAGGTGCTGAACCTCATAGCCGACCTGATCCGCCGGACAGGCCCTAGCCTGACCCGGTGACGGAAGACATTGCGGGCGAGACCGGCGAGTGGCACGGCTGGCGTACGGCGACGCAAGACGCCCTTTACGGGCCGGGGGGTTTCTACCGGCGGCCCGAGGGGCCAGGAGGGCACTTCCGTACGTCGGTGCACGCCTCGCCGCTGTACGCGGAGGCGGTGGCGCGGCTGCTGTGCTGGGTCGACCGGGCGCTGGAGCGGCCCGACCCGCTGGACTTCGTCGACATGGCGGCGGGGCGCGGCGAGTTGGCCGTGGGCGTCCTGAACGCGCTGCCCGCCGAGGTCGCCGCACGCACGCGTGTCTACGCCGTCGAGCTCGCCGACCGCCCGGCGGGGCTCGGCACCCGGATCGAGTGGCTGCCCGAGCCGCCGCGCCGGATCACCGGCCTGCTGTTCGCCAACGAGTGGCTGGACAACGTCCCGGCGGAGGTCGCCGAGGTGGACGCCGCCGGCACAGCCCGCCGGGTGCTCGTCCGACGGGACGGGGCCGAACGCCTCGGGGAGCCGGTGTGGGGCGCGGAGGCGCGCTGGCTCTCGCGGTGGTGGCCGCTGCCGCCCGAGGAGGGCGTGCGCGCCGAGATAGGCCTGCCCCGGGACGAGGCCTGGGCCGGCGCGGTCTCGGCGCTCGACCGGGGGCTCGCGGTCGCCGTCGACTACGCGCACACCGCGGCCTCGCGCCCCCCGTTCGGGACGCTCACCGGCTTCCGCGAGGGGCGCGCGACGACACCCGTGCCGGACGGTTCGTGCGACATCACCGCGCACGTCGCTCTGGACGCCTGCGCGGCGCACGAGACGGCGCGCGCACTCCCCCCGGCCCGCCTCCTCTCGCAACGCGCCGCCCTGCGCGCCCTCGGCATCGCCAGCGCACGCCCCCCGCTCGCGATGGCGTCCACCCACCCCGCGGCCTACGTACGCGCCCTCGCGAGCGCCGGCGAGGCCGCCGAACTCACCGCACCGGGCGGCCTCGGCGACTTCGGCTGGCTGCTGCAACCGGTCGGCCTCCCGGACGCGCTCCTCGACAACGCGCTTTTCGAGGACGCCCGCTCCGACTGACGTTCGAAACCCCGAACCCGTCCTCGACGCCCCGGATCAGTCCTCGACTACTTGTCGATGTCCCCGACCACGAAGAACAGCGACCCCAGGATCGCCACCATGTCCGCGACCAGCGTCCCCGGCAGCAGCTCCGCGAGGGCCTGGATGTTGTTGTACGACGCCGAGCGCAGCTTCAGCCGGTACGGGGTCTTCTCGCCCTTGCTGACGAGGTAGTAGCCGTTGATGCCGAGCGGGTTCTCGGTCCACGCGTACGTGTGCCCCTCGGGCGCCTTCAGGACCTTCGGGAGCCGCTGGTTGATCGGCCCGGGCTCCAGCCCGGCGAGCCGGTCGAGGCAGGCGTCGGCGAGGTCGAGGGCGTTGTGGGTCTGCTCCAGGAGCACCTCGAAGCGGGCGAGGCAGTCGCCCTCCTGACGCGTGACGACCTTCAGGGTGTCCTGCAGCTCGCCGTACGCGAGGTAGGGCTCGTCGCGGCGCAGGTCGAAGTCGACACCCGAGGCGCGCGCGACGGGCCCGCTCACGCCGTACGCGTGCACGGCCTCCGGCGTGAGCACCCCCACGTCCCGCGTGCGCCCCCGGAAGATCTCGTTGCCGAGCACCAGGTCGTCGAAGCGGTCCATCCGGGAGCGCACGCCGGCGACGGCTCCACGCGCGCGTGCCGCCCAGCCCGCCGGCAGGTCCTCCTTGAGGCCGCCGACCCGGTTGAACATGTAGTGCATACGTCCGCCGGAGATCTCCTCCATGACGTTCTGGAGCACCTCGCGCTCCCGGAACGCGTAGAACACCGGCGTGATCCCGCCCAGTTCCAGCGGGTACGAGCCGAGGAACATCAGGTGGTTGAGCACCCGGTTCAGCTCGGCCAGCAGCGTGCGTGTCCACACCGCGCGCGGGGGGACCTCCATGCCGAGCATGCGCTCCACGGCGAGGACCACACCGAGCTCGTTCGAGAAGGCCGACAGCCAGTCGTGCCGGTTGGCGAGCATGATGATCTGCCGGTAGTCGCGCGCCTCGAAGAGCTTCTCCGCGCCCCGGTGCATATAGCCGATCACCGGCTCCGCGCGCGTGATCCGCTCGCCGTCGAGGACGAGCCGCAGCCTGAGCACACCGTGCGTGGACGGGTGCTGCGGCCCGATGTTGAGCACCATGTCCGTGCTCTCGGCGGCACCGCCGACACCGACCGTGGTCTCCGTCGTCCCCGTCGTAGGAGTCATGGACACAGTCTGTCCTACGTACGCTGGCCGTATGGAGACGGGGAGCGCGCGCGAGGCGGGCACGGCGGGGGACGACACGGCGGAGCCCGTGTGGAGCGGACTGCCGCGGGCACTGCTGCGGATGCGACGGCTGTTGCTGGTGGTGTGGCTGGGGCTGATCACCCTGGCCACCGGGCTGCTGCTCGGTCTGCTCGCCGGGCCCGGCTGGGCCGCGTTCGCGCTGCTGCCGCTGGCCCTCATGGCCTGGGGCTGGGTGCTGCTGGGCCGCAACTGGCGCTCCTGGCGCTACGCCGAGCGCGCCGACGACCTGCTGCTCAGCCGGGGCGTGCTGTGGCGCGAGGAGACGGTCGTGCCGTACGGGCGGATGCAGCTCGTCGAGGTGACCTCCGGGCCCGTGGAGCGGCACTTCGGGCTGGCCAGCGTGCAGCTGCACACGGCCGCCGCGGCGACCGACGCGACCATCCCGGGGCTCGACCCGGCCGAGGCGGAACGGCTGCGCGACCGGCTCACCGAACTCGGCGAGGCCCGATCGGCGGGGCTGTGACGACACCGGGCGTCGACGACGCCGTACTGAAGAAGCCGCCGCTCATCGAGCACCGGCTGCACCCCGTGACGCCCCTCAGGCGCGCGTGGGCGCCGGTGGCCGTGCTCATCGGGTGGGCCGTGCACGACCCGGACCAGGCGCAGCGCCAGTTGACCAGGCTGACGTCCACCACGCTGCTGATCGCGCTCGCCGTGCTCGTCCCGGCCGCCGCCCTGTACGGCTTCCTCACCTGGTGGTTCACGCACTTCGCGGTGACGGACTCCGAACTGCGCATACGGACCGGCCTGTTGTTCCGGCGCACCGCGCACATCCGCCTCGAACGCATCCAGGCCGTCGACATCACCCAGCCGCTCCTCGCGCGCGTGGCGGGCGTCGCCAAGCTGAAGCTCGACGTCATCGGCACCGACAAGAAGGACGAGCTGGCCTTCCTCGGGGCGGACGAGGCGCGTGCGCTGCGCGCGGAACTGCTGGCGCGCGCCGCCGGTTTCGCCCCCGAGACCGCGCACGAGGTCGGCGAGGCGCCGGCGCGCCAGTTGATGCACACGCCCCCGCTCGACCTCGCGATCTCCGTGGTGCTGTCCGGCGCCACCTGGGGCTCCCTGGCCGCCGCCCTCGTCGTACCGCCCCTGCTCTGGTTCGCCACCCACAGCGTGTGGTCGGTCCTCGCGACCGGCCTGCCGCTGCTGGGCGCGGCGGGCGCGAGCAGCGTGGGGCGCTTCGTCGGCGAGTACGACTGGACGGTCGGCGAGTCCCCGGACGGGCTGCGCATCGACCACGGCCTCCTTGACCGTACGCACGAGACCGTGCCGCCCGGGCGCGTGCAGACCGTGCGGATCGTGGAGCCGCTGCTGTGGCGGCGGCGCGGCTGGGTACGGGTGGAGCTGGACGTGGCCGGCTCGTCCAACTCCGTGCTGGTGCCGGTGGCGCCGCGCGAGGTCGCCGAGTCGGTCATCGCGCGCGTACTGCCCGGGGTGCGCGTGCCGGAAGCCGCGTCGCTGTCCCGCCCGCCACGCCGGGCCGGGCGCTGCATGCCGCTGTGGTGGCGCGGCTACAGGATCGCCGTCACCGACACCGTGTTCGCCACCCGGCACGGCCTGCTCAGCCGGAACCTGGCGCTGGTCCCGCACGCCAAGGTCCAGAGCGTACGGCTGGCTCAGGGGCCCTGGAAGCGGCTGTGGGGCCTCGCCGACGTCCATGTGGACACGGGAGCCAACAAGACCGTCACGGCCCGGCTGCGGGACGCCGAGGAGGCCGCCGAGCTGCTGCGGGGGCAGGCGGAGAGGTCACGCACGGGACGCCGGGACGCGCTGCCGGACCGCTGGATGGCGTCGTAGACCGGCCCGGCCCCCGGCACCGCCCTCGTGACGAGGACCGTGCCG